>JAYVFS010000335.1:0-7074 GCA_043772905.1 Saprospiraceae bacterium
TTACAAGATGGAGGTATATGCGTTGGCTCGATTTATCAACAAAGACGGCGAAGTGATACCCCTCAGTACCATCGAAAAACCACCGTCTGCAGAGTTACGTCCGAACCAAAAGGACTCGGATTCATTGCCCGATTATGATATTTTAGATAAAGTGTTGTTTCAATACATCGAAAAACGTCGAGGACCAAAGGAATTGGTCAAAATGGGTTTCGACGAAGCTTTAGTCAATCGCATTTTGCGCTTGGTCAATATCAATGAGTTTAAAAGAGAGCAAACAGCACCTGTGTTGCGGGTGTCAAATAAAGGCTTTGGCGCAGGACGACGTGTGCCGATTGTGGGGAAATATTTGAGCTAATTAATTAGATTCTAAGGCTTTGTAAACGGAAAATAATAACGTGTTCAAACTATTTCTTGAAGCACAGGTATCGGATACAGAAATTTGAATAGTTTTTTATTTTTTTTTGCAAAAAAAAACAAAAACTATTCAAATTTCTGTATCCGATACCTTGGGTGCAATCTTTATACTTAAAATCTAAAGAACAATGGGTAAATTCTACGATTCAATACAACCAGCACACAAGGCTTTTGCTGAAAAACAACACATGTACTTCGTCAGCACAGCGCCTTTAAGTGGTGATGGGCGCATCAACCTGTCGCCAAAAGGCTTAGATAGTTTTCGTATTTTGTCTGAAAATCGGGTGGCGTACATGGATTTAATCAGTAGTGGCAACGAAACATCGGCGCATACGCTTGAAAATGGGCGGATTACCTTCATGTTTTGTTCGTTTGAGGGCGCACCCAATATTTTGCGGTTTTATGGCAGAGGCTTCGCTGTACTGCCTGATACTGAGGGGTGGGATTTGTATACACCACACTTTACGATTTTACCAAGCACACGACAAATCATTGTGGCAGATATTGACATGGTTCAAACGTCGTGCGGCTACGGCATTCCTTTGTTTGATTATGTAGCAGAACGGACGATTCATTTTGATTGGGCAGAGAAAAAAGGTCGTGAAGGGATGTTAGAATACAGTCAACAAAACAATTTAGTGAGTATAGACGGCTTGCCTACGGATTTGAGTTTGAAAAAATAAACAAAAAAAGGTCGCTTGAAAAATGATTTTTGATTTATCTTGCAGAACTTTGCAAAAATTGCTCAGGCTTCATAAAAAATAATTAACTAAAATAAAAAACAAAGCATTATGAGAAAAAGCATTTTCAGTATTTTGCTCGTCTTTTCCGCCCTTGTTATCTCAAAAGCACAACAGGGCATCAGCATCAGCGAAGAACCAACCATCACAAAAATGATGGCAGCCTACACCGGCATCAACAAAATAACAACAGCTACACAAATGATTGACGGTTTCCGTATCCAACTCATGGCAACGACCGACCGCCGGAAAGTAGATCAAGTCATGTCGTCTTTTTCAGCCATTTATCAAGGCGTACCGGTTACATGGTCGCAAGCACAGCCTTACTATCGCATACGTGTGGGGGCATTTGCGCAACGTGATGGCGCATCGAGATATTTACAAACCATCAAAAAAGACTATCCCGATGCTTATATCGTTACTGATAAAGTGTCGGTGGCAGAAGTGATGAATTGAAAAAAACTAAATTTCACCCCCTCAGTAATTTTATCATCAGACACGATGTTTTAGTAAAAAATCAGAATTAAAATCTACCATTTTGAATTATAAAGTATTGTACATCAATGCAAAAAAAATTCATCATTCATCATTTATAATTCATCATTTACTTAGCTTCTGTCTATTCATTTTTATTTGAAATACTAAGTAAGATATGCTAGCCAAAGACACATCAGGTGGAGGGAAAATAGATTCGGTGTTACTGTCGCTGTACTTAGCACTCGTGGGTATCGGTTGGTTGATGATTTACGCTGTTGGCTATAAACAAGGTTATACCGAGGATTTCAACGAGTTTATGTTGAAAACCGTCGTTGGCAAACAGACCATGTTTGTCATCATTTCTTTTCTATTGATTTTAGTCATATTCTCTATTGATGCTAAGTTTTGGCGCGTTTTCGCCTATCCAGTCTATGGATTTGGCATACTTTTACTGATTTTAGTCCTTATTTTTGGTAAAGAAATCAATGGTGCACGAGCGTGGTTCAGCATCGCAGGGTTCGGTTTTCAGCCCGTCGAAGTTGCCAAACTCGGGACATGTTTAGTGCTGTCCAGCTATCTGTCATCCCCCAGCACTTCCTTACGCGATAATCAAGCAACATTGACCATTTTGGGTTTACTCGCTTTGCCTATGTGTCTCATTATGTTGCAGCCTGATGCGGGTTCGATGCTTGTTTTCCTATCGTTCAGCATCATGATGTTCCGCGAAGGACTGTCGGGCGTTCCTTACCTTATTGCCTTTTCTGTCCTAACAGTTTTTATCATTGCTTTACTTTTTGAGCAAAGCCCTAACGAAGTTGTGTTGTATCTGATGATGATTTCATCACTCATTTTTGCATTCAATATTGCGCAGAAACAGCGTATTTGGTTAGGTGTAACCATAGCAATTATTGTCATATCGGCGTATTTGTTTTTTAATACTCAACAAGATATAGCTTTGTTTCTCATGCTTATTTGCGTCTTGTTGTATATCGTTGTACACAGTCGTCGTGGGCGTTTTCGCATGGTTATTTTAACCGCAGGCGCATTATTGCTCAGTTCCATAGTCGTTTATTCAACCAGTTTTGCCTTCAAAAACATTCTGAGAAAGCACCAACAAGACCGCATTGATGTCTGGTTACGTCCCGACAGAGTTGACCCACATGGTGCAGCTTACAACCTCAATAACTCTAAATTAGCCATTGGTTCAGGCGGATTTCAAGGCAAAGGCTACCTCGAAGGCACGATGACAAAGCTCAATTTTGTCCCTGAACAACAGACGGATTTCATTTTCTGCACCATAGGCGAAGAGCAAGGCTTTGTCGGCGTTTTTGCGGTGATAGCCATTTTTGTCCTCTTTCTCATCCGCATTGTTCAAGTGGCAGAGCGACAGAAGCTCAACTTCGCACGGCTGTATGGCTATGGTCTGGCGGGCATATTCTTTTTCCATGTTTTCATCAATATCGGTATGACCATGGGTTTAGTGCCTGTCATTGGTATTCCCTTGCCCTTCGTCTCTGCGGGCGGCTCGTCCCTTCTAGGTTTTACGGCGATGTTGGCGATATTGCTGAAATTGGATAGTCATAGATATACCATTTGACCTCCTTCAGAAGGAATTTTTTGGATTCGTATTTTATCTGCTTTTCAACAAAATTCGTCTTTGATGCATGGGTTTTTGTCCATGAATTGATAAGACCTTCTTTTTTTAAGAACTACTTTCACCTCATCATAGTTATCCTTTTAGACCACTTTATACTGAGGGGGGCTAAAGAAATCATAACAATCTCTTTAAATCTATTAAAAATCACTGATTAACAATGCGAAACCACGAAATTGACTACAAAATTTATGGCGAAGAAATCCAATGTGTTGAAGTCGAACTTGACCCACAAGAAACTGCCGTTGCCGAATCGGGCAGCTTTATGATGATGGACGAAGCCATCGAAATGTCCACTATTTTTGGCGATGGCACAGGACAAGACAAAGGATTTATGGGCAAACTCTTTTCTGCGGGCAAACGTTTGCTCACAGGTGAAAGCCTATTTATGACTGCTTTTACGAATCATGGTGTCAGAAAAGCCCGCGTCACCTTTGCCGCACCTTATCCTGGCAAAATCATAGCCCTCGATTTGTCCTATTATGGTGGTAAAATCATAGCCCAAAAGGATTCTTTTTTGGCGGCTGCAAAAGGCGTAGCTATTGGTATAGAATTTCAGAAAAAACTTGGTACAGGCTTGTTTGGCGGTGAAGGTTTTATCATGCAAAAATTAGAAGGTGACGGCATGGCATTCGTTCACTCTGGCGGCTTAGTCATTGAGCGTGAATTAGCGGCGGGCGAAATGTTGCGTGTGGATACAGGCTGTATCGTGGCGTTCACGCAGCAAGTGGATTATGATATTCAGTTCATCAAAGGCATCCGCAATGTGATGTTTGGCGGTGAAGGACTGTTTTATGCAACCCTACGCGGACCGGGCAAAGTGTGGATTCAAACAATACCAATTAGCCGTTTGGCAAGCCGTATTCTCTCTTATGCGGCACCAACCAACCGCCGTGAAGAGGGCAGTGTTTTGGGTAGTTTAGGCAATTTGATTGATGGGGATTGAAGTGGGTTAATCTGTACACCCCTCAGTATAAAAGCAAAAAGTCTTGCAAAACATATTGTTTGCAAGACTTTTCTTTTGAAAAACAGAGACATTCTCCTTTATCTTTCCTCTTTCTCCTTAATGCCTGACCACCAGCTTCTTCGTCTTCACCTCCTTACCATATTGCAGCGTCACGAAGTACGTGCCATTCGGATAATCAACCGTGGGAATCTCTACATTGCCGACGGTGACACCCCTCAGTAAACGCGAGAAAACCATTTGTCCTGATTCGGTTTCTACATTGACAGTTACATCGGTGGGGTTTTGGAATTGATACGTGACATTCGCTTGGTTGCGGGTGGTCATCACTTCTTCTTTTCATCGTTGTATCAAAACCCTTTCCGATACCACTTCTTCATTGACTTTCAATTGCACGAAATACAAACCTATTGTCCACGTACTGCAATTGACCGTAAACGATTGACTCCCCTCAGTAACTTTATAGGTTCGGCTGACTTGAAGACCGCCTTGTGCATTGTAGACATTCAATGTGGCTTCACCGCCTTTCTCGACACCGATTTCAAGATTGATATTGTCTTGTGCTGGGTTTGGATAGATGCGGTAACTCATTGGTGACAACAGCAAAGGTGTCGTTGGTTTAGGTGGCGTTTGTTGCACGATTTGAGCATTCGGATTGCCATTGGTACACTGTGCTGCACCTGATTGTACCAATTTGTAGCGAATGCCATTGGCGGCAAGTGTCGCTTGTAGCCGTTTCTTCTGTCCTTTTGTAAACATATAAAGCATGTTGTCATTGGTATTGTCCATATAATTCATAGACATGACGACAGGATTGCCATCGCAAGTGCTGACAAACCGATAATCCACATTGCCAAGGGTCGGGGCGTTATGTATCGGCGTGTCCTCCACGCCATCGTCACCACATTGGACGGTTTCTGACCAGAGTTCATACAGATTCAAATAACTGCCCATTAAGTGCGTCATGGTCTCCCCCTCAGTATATGGAAACGTTTTGTCGTTGTTTGGCTTTTTGCCAAAGTAGCGATAATCAATCACGATGCCATCTGTGGCGACGGGTCCAGCGGGCATTTGGGCATAACCACTGATGCTATCGGGAAAGTTGACCACCCAAATATTCAGGTATTTCTCGGTATCCCACGCGGTGCTGCCGCCTGTGGTCGCCGATTTCATTTTGTCATCGGCTAACCAAGTCGTGACAGATGTGGGTACAGTTAAAATGCCTGTTGTAGCTGCACCTGTGGGTGTTTTGGAAGCGAGACAGAACGATATGCGCGTATCCAAGCCATTTTTCTCTGAAAAGCGTTCTCTGGTATCCGCAAGGTGGCGTTGTATGCGAACGGTCTGACGAAAGTCTTTACTGACAATGTCTAATTGTTGCCGAATATCATTTGCCGATGGCAAATCTCTGGTACTTGCACCTGCTTTGTACAATACATGCACGACAACGGGAATGGTCACATCTTCGGTCAATGCGGGTGTATTGAGATTGAGTTGCATATCTAAAAAGGCACGCCGCCGCGCCATTTCTCTATCAATGGACAAAAGCCGTTGATGGTTTTTTTGGGTATAGTAACGCCGTGGCGTTTTTGGCAGCAAAAGCCTATCTTGTACATTGGCTCTGTTTTGTGCTTCAAGCAGCATAGGCATGAGGAATAAAATGAGATAGAGGATGTTTTTCATATCGCGTTTTTAGATTTTAACGTGTGTTGATAATGAATTTTTAACTGTTTTGATTTTTTGAACTATCTTTGTCATACATTTTGCTATCATTCGATACTTTTTTAATTTAATATTGTCATGACTATTTCTTTTTCAAATGCCGTTGAGCCTTCAAAAATTGAGCGTGTGCTTCAATTTCTTTACAGAGAGCATATTCCTTTTAGTTTTGAACCTTCGCAAACTGTTTCGCCCGAGGACTTAGCGATTCGGGAAAGATTACACAATAAATATGTCTCAACAGGCGAATGGAACGACCTGAGCCTTGATGAAAAAGAAGACGCTGCCTTACTCGAATCTATGTTGTTTCTTGAAGAAACAGGACAAACCACTCCTTTGAGTGCGGATGAAGATGCGGATTTCAAAAACGAAATCAAAAGCTGGGCAAACTTATGAACTACACAACGACCTCCCACTTTCGCAAAGCCGCTCGTCAATTATCAGATGAAAACCGAAAACGATTAGCTCTTGTTTTGAATACAATCGAAGCGGCTGAAAGACTTTCTGACCTTCCCAATTCTAAAGAAATGCAAGGCAAAAAGCACAAAGGTTATTACCGCATTCGTTTTGGCGATTATCGGCTCGGTTTCAAACTTGATACCGCCAGCAACACCATTCTTTTAATAAATGTTGGACCACGTGGAGATTTCTACAATCGTTTTCCCTAAGGCTTGCGAAATGTTACCGCCATACTGAGGGGGTCACCTCTTATGTCAATGAACTTTTTACTTTTTCAATAAACCTCTTGGAAGCCGACACCAGCAGTCCGTGCTTTTTATTAAAAGTTGGAAGAAAAATTAATGAACCCCTCTGCCAGCAGGTTTGGCAGTAGTGCATTATTGAATAAACACATCATGCCAGCGGGTAAAGCCTATTTCTTTTGAAAAGTGAAAGATTCTATCAATGATTTAAAAATTAATTCATCTTCTTCTTTTAAATGTTGACCTCTTATTGTGCATATTACTCCAGTTTTAGAACTATTATTAATAGTACAATAACTTAGTAAAAACTCAACTTTTGCATTATAAAATAGTACATGTAAAGTGCCCGAAAAAGGCTTAAAAAGGTTTCGTAATCGAAAAAAAATAGTTAGTTCATTGACATAT
>JAYVFS010000336.1:0-63183 GCA_043772905.1 Saprospiraceae bacterium
GACCAAACTTTCCAATTCTTCATGGTATATAACGTATGAGTTTTTAGGTCCAATTTCAGGATAATTCAAAGGTTTCATAACGGAATGTGGCGGAATTTCAATCCACTCACCATTTTCGTAGTATTTACCCATTTGAGTCACTTCTCGAATATTGATTTCAGGATTGAAATTGGTCGCAAACGCTTTGCCGTGAGAACCTGCATTGGCATCTACAATATCGAGTTCATGGATTTCATCGAAATGATGTTTGGCAGCATAAGACGTATAAATATTCGTCACGCCGGGGTCGAAACCACAGCCCAAAACAGCCATTAAACCTGCCGCTTTGAAACGGTCATGATAGGCCCATTGCCATGAATATTCAAATTTTGCGACATCTTTCGGCTCGTAATTCGCCGTATCGAGGTAATGTACGCCCGCTTCTAAGCAAGCGTCCATGATGGTTAAATCTTGATACGGCAGAGCGACATTTAAGACCATTTTAGGTTTGAAACGACGAATCAGTTTGACCAAAGCGGGTACATCTTCAGCATCAATTTTAGCCGTTTTTATTTTTACACCATATTGATTTTCAACGCCTTGTGCAATTTTATCACATTTCGATTTAGTCCGACTGGCAAGCATTATTTGAGAAAATACTGAGGGGTGTTGTGCGCATTTATGTACCACAACTTGTCCGACGCCACCTGCGCCAATTATTAAAATCTTTGACATGTTTACTAAATTAAAGATGAATAAAAAATCGGAGCAAATCTATAAACTTGCTCAATCTGTGTTCTTAAAAAAGAGTGCAAAACTATGAAGCCATTTCAAATTCCATAGCCTTCATTTCCTTAATTCCTTCATAATGTGTTAAATCATGGTTTGATGGTACAACACTGACATAGCCATTTTCCAAAGCCCAAATATCGTGGTCTTCACCCGTGTCGAGCAGTTCATATCTGCCACTCATCCAGTAATAAGGTTTGCCTGCTGGGTCTTTGCCTTCCACAAAAGCTTCCGCCCAACGACCTTGTGCTTGACGACAAACTTTAATGCCTTTTATGTCTGCTAATGGCAATTTTGGTATATTGACATTGAGCAATTTTGTTTTTTCCATTGGATTAGCCAGCATATATTCACATATTTGACGTGCAAAATACTTAGAAGGTTCAAAATCTGCATCCCATGAAAAATGTAACAATGAAAAACCGATGGCAGGAATCCCTTCTAACGATGCTTCCATAGCCGCCGACATCGTACCACTATATATAATGTTCAAACTCGCATTTGAACCATGATTGATACCTGAAATGCAGAGGTCAATGTCCCGACCTTTATTTTTAGCGACGACATGGTGTGCCAATTTAACACAGTCCACAGGCGTACCTGAACATTCATAACTTTCGATATGTTCGCCAAAAGTTTTTGTTTTATGCAGCCGCAAAGGGTCGTGAATCGTAATCGCATGACCCATGCCCGATTGAGGTGAGTTGGGCGCAACGACAAGGACTTCGCCAAGTGTTGTTGCAACTTCAACCAATGCCTTGATGCCTGGGGCGGTAATACCGTCGTCATTGACGACTAAAATCAGTGGTCTTTTCATTGTTATTTATTTTTGAACCGCAAATTTACTGAGGGGGGCTGTGGAAAGTCATAAATTTTAGATTATTTTTGTATAAAATTAAAATTATCAAAAAAATCCGGAATTATGGAAGCAACAATTTAAAAAGCACCGCTTAGTAATATTCAATTGGAATTATTAAAAATTCATACAATCAAAGCAGAAGATTTCGTAAAATTGCTCCAAAATTTATAAGTTTTGGAATACAAAGAAATCATTCAGTCCATCCGCAAGAAACAGTATAAGCCTGTTTACTTCCTACATGGCGAAGAGCCATATTTTATTGATGCAATCACTGAAGTCATTGAAAATGAGATACTTGACGATGCTGCAAAGTCATTCAACCAAGTCGTTTTGTACGGCAAAGACGTTGATTCGATGACCGTTGTGGACAATGCGCGGCGGTATCCGATGATGTCACCGATTCAAGTCGTCATTATCAAAGAGGCGCAAAATATGTCTTCATTGGCGCAGTTGCAAAAGTACATTGAGGCACCCCTCAGTAGTACGATACTTTTGATTGCGCATAAGCATAAAAAAATTGATGGGCGTTCAGCTTTCGCAAAATCCTTGACAAAGCATGCTGTTTTGTTTGAGTCCAAACCCTTGTACGAAAATCAAGTGCCTGATTTTATTCGCAACTGGTTGAAAGACAATAAGATGACGATTGCACCCGATGCATTGGATTTGATGGTTGAATACCTGGGCATGGACTTAGGTAAAATCATCAATGAACTTGATAAGTTGAAATTGAACCTAAAAGCCGAAGATGGCGGGCAAATAACAGTTGACCATATTGAAAAATACATCGGAATCAGCCGCGAATACAATGTCTTCGAATTGCAAAAAGCACTCGGTACAAGGAATATTTTGCAAGCCAATAAAATCGCTCGTTACTTCCATGAAAATCCAAAAGATGCGCCTTTTGTCATGGTTATCGGCACTTTATATAATTATTTTTCAAAAATATACCAATTAGCTTTCTTGACGAATAAATTACCGAATGACCAAGTAAAGGCTTTGGGCTTGCGTTCAGAGTGGTTTTTGAAGGATTATTCAGCTGCTTTGCGGCAATATCCTCGTCCTAAATTGGAACAAGTGTTTACATTGTTAAGAGAGTTTGACCTCAAAGCAAAAGGTGTCAATGCCGATGGTGTGGTGGAAGGTGAATTGTTAAAAGAGTTGATATATAAAATTTTGCACTAAAAGATTTGGTTTTTATCAACCATCTGAACTTTTATTTTGTTCTTTGCAGCAAAATAAAAATTATATGAAAGTTTTGCTATTTTTACTTCTGGTAACTCTGTTTATCAATACAGCTTGCAGAAAAAATGAAGTGACTTTTCCAAAAACTTCGTTATGTATAGAGTCGAAAATTGAAGCCATGCGAACTGCAAATATTGCTCACACAAGCATAACGCGTTATTCAAGAAACGGTGAATCTTTCTGGCTTTTTGACTCGGGCTCTGCATTTGATGCGCCGAAATATATGCTCAATGTTTCTTGTGATACCGTTTGTCAATGGTGTCGATGTTCAAATATTCCAGTTTGTCATTCAGATTTTGATTTAGGTGATTCGACAGCCGTTATCATCTGGAAATACTAAAAATAATGATGAATGATGAAATATGAATGATAAAAAAAGCGACTTTATTGTATCTCAATAAAGTCGCTTTTTTTATCTTAATCATTATTTTAAAGCATTTGCAAGCAAACGGGCGTAAAAATAGGACTATTCGCACCAGTCGGAGTCAATTTTCCAGTCTTTTGGTCAATTTTAAAAGCCACGACATTGTTTGAGTTTTGATTGGCAACCAACAGCAAAGAGCCATCTGGTGTAATTATAAAATTGCGTGGTGCAAGACCCTTTGTCGGTTCAAAACCTATCAAACTCAACTTGCCTGACGTTTCATTTATTTGAAAACCCACAATCGAATTATGTCCTCTATTTGACCCATAAACAAATTTGCCGTTTGGATGTACTTGAATTTCTGCGGTTGTGTTTTGCCCTTTAAAATCAGCGGGCAACGTAGAAACGGTTTCATTAATGGTACTTTTTTCTCCGAAAGTCACCGAGCATATCGTGTTATTCACTTCATTTATCACATAAAAGAGATTGGGATTCAATGGATTAAACGCCAAATGCCTAGGTCCTGCACCTTTTGCCATGTTAATCGTCGAATTACTGAGGGGGGCTATTTTTGCATTTTCCATGTAGTCATAGACATAAATTTTATCAGCCCCTTTGTCGCAAGAAAGTAGGGATTTGCCATCAGGTGATTGGATAAATTGATGCGCCCAAGCATTGGTTTCACCAACGTGTTGATGTGTTGAAATAGAGTCAGTCAAGCCACCATCAGCTTTGACAGTATAGCTTATGACATTGCCAGTTGAATAATTAGCAATATAAACACATTTGCCAGTTTGGTCGGTTGATACAAAACAAGGTGCTGCGCCATAACTCGTTACTTCATTGATTTTCAAGAGTTTACCCCCATCAGTAATTTTATATGCAACGACACTTCCGAAAGGAGCTTCTAGTTTGCCGCCGTTTTCAGCAACAGCATACAAGTATTTTTTATCGGGTGAAACGGTTAAAAAAGAAGGATTTGCGATGCCTCCAATTGAATCAACAACAGTTAATTCACCCGTAGCCATGTCCAAACGACACGTATAAATGCCTGAGGCTTTGCCATCTACAAAACCTAAATTTTGAGTATAAGTGCCTACAAAAATGATGGGTTGGTTGCTCACATCTTTTTTGGCTGTGCAGCCGATACAAAGTAAGAGAAGGAAAAAAACGTTTTTCATTTTGACGATTTGTTTAGTTGAAAAGAAGGCAGCAAGTTAGACATTTTTGTTTGAGTCAAAACAAGAATCCCAGACTTTCTGCTGATGAGAAAATCTGGGATTCTAAGATATCAACTCTTTTTATTTGTCCATTTAAAATGGTATAAACTCAACCCGACGGTTTTTGCTACGACCTTCCTCTGTGTCATTCGTCGCAACAGGTCGAGCTGAGCCGAAGCCTTTATTTTTCAAACGGTCTGAACTGATACCTTTTGAAACGAGGTAAGACATGCATGTTTTAGCACGTGTTTCAGAAAGTTTGAGGTTTATCGCATCATTGCCAATTTGGTCTGTATGTCCTTCAATACTTATTTTGAGTTCAGGATTTGCCGTCATAGTTGCAGCGACATCGTCCAAAATACTGTAAGAAGTAGTCGTCAAAAGGGCGCTACCCAATTCAAATTGCACACCTTTCAAGGCATAATCCAAGACTTTTTTTACCTCTTCAGATACAACTACAGGTGCGCGTTGCTCATTCGCTTTGGCTTGTGCTTCTGCAATAGCCGCGTCTGCTTTAGCCTTAGCTTCTGCTTCTAAAATAGCTTTAGCCATCGCTTCTTCTTCCATTTTGGCTCGTTCTTCTGCTTCGGCTTTCAATTTAGCCGCAGCCAATTGTCGAGCTTGATAGTCTTCCTCCTTTGAAATGGGCGGTGGTGTGAATTTGGTGTCTAATTTTCTTAAATCAACCGAAAGACCCAAAGAGTGCATCCAACTTTTGGGTGTTTCTTTTGTCATACCAAAACGATAATAATTGGCAATGGTGATGAACGTTTTTGAGTTAATTCTAACATTCAAGCCAGCACCAACAGGCGCTCCAAATGCAAAACCATCGTCATATAAGTCTGTTCCTAAACCTGCCGAAATAAAGGGCACGAGGCGACGACGACCATTATCTAATTTTGCTTGTATGGAAACATCTAAACCGAAATTACCAATTTGGGTAGTTTTAGTTTTGACCGAATTCCGTGTCGTTTCAACATCTCCGCGTGGATTTAGGCGTAATGGCACATACAAGTCTAAAAATTTATTCATATGTTGAACATAACCAATTTCAGCTCCATGAATAACATTTTCGAGCTTTATTTTTGGGCTTAACTTGTAGTTATTCAAACGAAAAGAGACATCTTGAGCTTGTATGGACTGGAATAGTGCCATAAATGCGATTACAGATAGTATGTTTTTAGTCATCGTTAAGAGTTTTTGTAGTACTTAAAAGTTTATATTAAAAATTGAACATTGAATCGTCGGTTGTCGTATTTGTATTCGGCTCAAATTATTCAATCAATTTCTTGACCAATTTCTTTCATTTTTATATTTTTGTTCAAAATCACAATAAAAACAAAGAATAAATATGAAATCAATAATTTTAGTCCTCCTTACGTCTGCTTTTTGCTCGAAAAATTTAGCTCAAAACCCATTTGTTGGCACATTCACAGGTGTACTTAATGGTGATAATATTAAACTTATATTACAAGAGTCATCCAATAATATGCTCATTGGAAAAATGACCGATAGCCAACAGGTTTATGAAGTAAATGGCACTTCAAATGGCTCAAAAATGGCAGGGACAGCCGTTGAAAAAGCATTAAACCTCACTTTTCAACTCAATGGAACTATCAAAGACAATCGCCTTTCGATGAATTTGACCATCGAAATTTCAGGTCAAAAACATGATATGCAAGTAGATTTTACAAAGCAAGGAGTGGCTTCGGCTTCGACAAAAGTGGCTGAACAGACCCCTCAGTATAACAAGCCTAAAATGCCTTCAGGCGGTAAAATTGATGCCAATTTAGTAGGGAAATGGGTCAATGAGCAACAATATAACTCTGGTTCTGGTACCGATTTTTTCGGAAGTTCATCCACTCAAAGTCTTGTTTTTTTTGCAGATGGCTCTTTGTCCGATGGTGGTGGTTCTGTGAGTATAAGTGGTGGCAATTATTATGGAAACTCATCTGATAAAGGTCATCCTATGCCCTTACCAAATGTCAGTTGGTACGTTCAAAATCAACATATTTTTATCATGGCTATTGAAAATGGTCAAACACAAACAGCAAATTTGGGCAAATATTACATAGAAAACGGGGCTATGTTGATTACTGGAAACAATGGTAAAAAGTTGTTATTTCAAAAAAGGTAGAGGCAGTCAAATGATGCTTTTTAAACAAAAAAACAAGAGACAACACCTGCCTCTTGTTTTTTTATGCCCTTAAATTAGCTTTATTTTTATTTTTTATCTTGTTGTGCAAACACCTTTTTCAAAAGGTCACTTGTACGCAAATTGATATTTGAACGAATACCTTTTTCCTTTTCTTCAACCAAACTGAACATACCAGCCAATGCCATTTTTGTCACATGGTCGTCCAGTTCTGTATTGGTTTTGGTCGTAAAAGGTATTTTATTGTATGCGGTTGTTGCTTCACGCCAATAGGTTCGAGCATTGACTTTATCCAAAGACGCTTGAATAATAGGCTTGAATTCAGCAATTAAGGCATCACTCGTCGTTTTTTGCAAATAACGTGTTGCGGCATCGGGTTTGCCAGACAGAATATTCAAGGCATCTGTAAAAGTCATGTTTTTGATGGCTGCAATAAAAATCGGTTTTGCTTTTTGCGCCGCATCTTCTGCCGCCCGATTCATGCGTTCTGTCAAATCAGCTTCGATATTTGCAAACCCTGGAATAACTTTCAGTTTATTAACGACATTCTGCGCTTCTTCTGGCATCAAAATTTTATAAGGGCTTTTGAAATAGCCGTCCTTGGCAGATAAAAAATTGGTCGCTTCCCCGATACCAATGTTCAAGGCTTCTTTCAAACCTTTGCCAACTTCATCTTGCGACAAATTAGCACCGCCACTTTTGAGCGTATTATTGACTTTTTCTTCTGCTTTTTTAAGAATATTGCCAAATTGGGCAAACGTACATTGTACGGAAAGTAAAGCAGCAAAGAGTAGAATTGATTTCTTCATTGTTTGTCATGATTTTTTTGACTGTGAAATAATGTCCTTTAAACGTCAAAAGGGTGAGTTTTGATGTTGAAAGTCAAATGTTTAAGTTTTTTTTAACCATCAGATGAGGAAAGTTAATAAGGATCGACATCCACCAAAACCCGCACATTCGAGTACCCCTCAGTATGATTGAGTAAAAAAGTCGCTTCTTGAATGATTTGCTTGGCAGTCGCCAATTTTACAACATCACGCTCCATTTTTATCAAATAATTCAAAATATAGTAAGTATTCACACGCTCAACAAGCGGAATCGCAGGTCCTTGAACCCTATCACCCAACCTTTCTTTCAATATTTTTGTAAAAACCCGTGACGCATCGCGCAAAACTTCAGGCTTTTTATGCTTCAAATTAATGCCTATCAATCTATAATAAGGTGGATAAATAAAGTTTTTGCGCTCCAATATTTCTCTTTTGAAAAAACTCAAAAAGTCATTATTTTGCACATCTTTCAGCACAAGGCTTTTGGTATCAAAGGCTTGAATAATGACTTTACCACGTTTGTTTTTCCTTCCCGCACGTCCACTGACTTGTAATAACAATTGAAATGCTCGTTCAGAAGCCCTAAAATCTGGAAATTTTAACAAATTATCGGCAGACAAAACGCCTACTAAACCCACGTTTTCAAAATCCAATCCTTTTGTTACCATTTGCGTTCCGACCAAAATATCAATTTGTTTTTCTTCAAATTCATTGATGATTTTTGAATGGGCAGTTTTAGAACGTGCTGTGTCCCAATCCAAACGCCCAATCTTAGCCTCGGGCAAATGTATTTTCAATTCATCTTCAATCCGTTCCGTTCCGAAACCTTTGATAACCAATGTATTAGCACCACAAGCAGGGCAGTCTTTGGGTAACTTAATGGTATAGCCACAATAGTGACAATTTAAAGTATTGGCAAATTTATGATAAGTCAACGTCACATCGCAGTTGCGACATTCAGAGGTCCAACCACACGTCGAACAAGCCATAGTTGGCGCATAACCCCGCCTGTTTTGAAACAAAATTATTTGTTCACCACGCCCAATAGCCGCTTTCATTTCTTCAACAAGACGACTTGTGAAATTGCCAACCATAGTTTTGTTTTTCATTTCGGTACGGCTGTCAACGATTTCAATTTCTGGCAATTGCACACCGCCAAAACGTTCTGTCATTTCGACGAGCCCATATTTCTTTTGCGCGGCATTATAATACGTCTCTACTGAGGGCGTCGCTGTGCCGAGCAAAACCTTTGCTTTGTAGAGCGAAGCGAGAAAAATCGAAGCATCACGGGCATTATAGCGCGGCGCAGGGTCTTGCTGTTTGTAACTGCCGTCGTGTTCTTCGTCAACAATAACGAGTTTTAGATTCTTAAAAGGTAAGAACAAACTTGACCGTACGCCCAAAATAATAGGCTTGCCCGCCAGCGTTTGTTGCCACAATTCCACCCGTTCATTACTATTAAGTTTTGAATGATAAACCGCTATTTTTTCGCCAAAAATCTTTTGTAAACGGTAGATAATCTGCGTGGTCAAAGCAATTTCAGGAATCAAATACAGCACTTGCCCCCCCCTCAGTATTTCGGCTTCAATCAGTTCCGTATAAACCCGCGTCTTGCCGCTACCTGTTACGCCTTGCAATAAAGTGACGTTTTTGGTCTCAAAACACTGTTTAATCTCGTAAATTGCCTTGGTTTGTTGGTCGCTCATTTCTGTTGTTGAAATAAGGTCGTCTTCATAACCACCAATACGGCTGATTTCTTGTTCATATATTTCAAAAATTCCTTTCTTTTCAATCGCCCTTAAAACAGTTGTATCAATATTGGCTTTTGCACAAATTTCAGACGTGCGAATCACCTTCTCCTGCCTTGTAATTTGGGCAAAAGCTAAAAGCGCATTCGTCTGTTTTTCTGAATTTTTAACGGTATCAAAAGCCGCTGACCACGTTGCAGGGTCGCTCCTGTAAGGCTCTTTCATGCGAACGCAAGAGACGAGTTTGGGCTTAAAACGCTTTTGCAATTCTTCTTTTATGTCCAAAATATCGAGTAATAACAAGCGGTTAATGATAGGATAAACCGTTTTTTGACCCAATATTTTTTGAATTTGGTCAATCGTCAATTCCTGTTGAATCGTCAAAGCCTCGGCTATCAAATACTCTTTTTCGTCCAAACCACTAAAATTTTGGTCATGGTCAGGGTTCAAAACAATGCGTGTTTCTGACGATAATTTCATATTCGTCGGCAACGCTGCATTCATTACTTCACCCAATGTACAAGTGTAATAAGAAGCCATCCATTGCCAAAAATCCAATTGTGCAGTAGATATAATCGGTTCTGAATCAATGACTTGTAAAATCGGTTTGGTTTTATGGTCAGGCTTTTTATCCGTTACAGCAATAACGACAGCTGCATACAAATCACGCCCCGCGCCAAATTGTACTTCGACACGGATACCAAATTTAACCTGTTCAACCAATTCTTCTGGAATGTGAAAAGTATAAGGCTTTGGCGTAGCAAACGGCAAAATGACCTGTGCAAAATGCGTCGCTTCTTCGGTTTTGAATAATTCTAAATCATCGTTGATATCCACAATAGCCCCCTCAGTATTTTTGACAAATTGATAATTATTTTGTTGCAAAATAAACCATTTGTGTTAAATTATTTACTTTTTTCTTAAAACAAAAATGTTACTCACCTTCCGTTCTCCTTCGTGGTCAAATAATTTATTATCACAAGGCATATTGACAACGCTATTTGAAGGTTGCCCAGCAATATACATCGTCGAAGAACCACCACCATCTAAATTCACTGCATCCCGACATTTCAAAGACTTCATCAAAAACGCCAATTCATGCAAGTTTAAACCTTGTGCTTGTGCTGTTCTGCCGTCTGCGCTCAATAAAATCAATTCATTTTTTGCGGTTACACACGCACACGTTCGAGGATGCCGATTGTCATTAAACGCAATTTTACTGAGGGGTACGCTGTCGCCCTGCCAAAGCAAAAGCGGACCTGTCACCAACACATTATCGCCTACAATTTTTTCAGCCCATTTTGCATCCAATGAATCGGTTTGACGTGCAATGGACACCTTATTATTATGTATCACAATCGCCGATTTTTGATGAAAAGTTAAACGCCCTTTGGTATCAAGTCGACTCGAATCCAAGACTTGACCATTCACTTTAATAAAATCAACTGCACCTCCATTTTTGACATCAAAAAAAGACCCATTAACGGCAGCAAAAGTGTTAGATTTTAAAGCCAATTCCGAAGTATGCACCAATGAATCACCCGCAGAAACGAGTTGAAACAACCACCCACGCCGCTTATTTTTAATTTTCATATAATGGATATTTTGGTTGGATTGAAACAGTTGTTTCTCTGAAAAATGGAAATGATGCCACGTTAACCCTTTACTAACGTTTACAGTTTCCCATTTTGCTTGACTAAAAACTATTTTATCGTCTGTGGTTTGCGACCATAAAGGCATTGAAACCCAAAGAAATAGAAGTGGAAGTGATAGGTTTTTCATTTGTCTAACATATTTATTGAGTGTTTGCAAAAAAAATAAAGCAATAACAACAGATTGTTACAGCCCTAAAATAATTATATCAATTTCACTAAAATCTTTATTATAAAAACAACTATTTGAATATCAAAGATTTATCTTTTAACTTTGGGGCTAAAGAGAACTTAAAATCGGTGAACATTTCTTTATTATTTTTCAAATGAGAGAACAAATTATAGCCAAACTTACGACTTGTTTTTTGCTTTTTGCCTCATTCTTAACTCTCCCCACAATTCAGGCACAAGTAAATTATACAGCTAACGACATCGTCCGACCTTACTCAGGCGGATTTCGCGCAGGTGTGAATTTCGATATTTATCGAGGATTCAGCGATGAAGACTTATCTCGTCTTGCAGCTGGCAGTGACCGTGACGGTATCGCTGGCGCAAGCGCAAAAGCCATTCGTCCCGCTTTTTTTGAAAATTTTGCCGAGTTGTTTGGTTACGACAGCCGCATTCCAACTTTCATGCTTTACGATTCGTTGGGTTTGAAGGACAATACGCTCATTGTCGGCTTTCCTTCCGATGAACATCGTGACACAAAGCGATATTGTCCTGACTATCAATCAACGGTTTTTAAGAATATGTACACGCCGATATGGGACAATGGCGAAAACGGCACGCCCGTCAATGATACGAACTATTACGCGCTCTATATTTGGAAAACCGTCAAAAGATACCATTATTTCGTCAAGTTTTTTGAAGTTTGGAACGAACCGGGCTTCGATTATACAGGCGGAAAAGGTTGGCTCAATCGGGGTGCGCCTGGAAATTGGTGGGAAAACAATCCAAATACGTGTGATTATAAGCTTCGTGCACCCATTTTCGATTACATTCGTTTGCTGCGCATCACTTATGAAATTGTGAAATCTGTTGACCCTACATGTTATGTCATGACTTCTGGCTTGGGCTATCCGTCTTTTCTCGATGCCATTTTGAGGAATACCGACAATCCAAATGGCGGACAAGTGACCCCTCAGTATCCACGCAGTGGCGGAGCCTATTTTGACGGTATTGGCTATCATGCCTATCCGCATTTCGACGATGCGCTTAGAAAATGGAACGATGCACGCCAAAATTGGGATTATTCACGTCATTCCGACGCAGCGGCAGCCGACCCGCAACGGCTCAAAGGACAATTTGAAGATGTTTTGAAAAGGTATGGTTACAACGGTCAAACTTATCCTAAAAAAACATACATCATTACAGAATCTAATATTCCAAGAAAAGAATTTGGCGAATTTATAGGTACATCGGAAGCGCAGAAAAACTGGATTCCAAAAGTGTTGGTCAATTGTATAAAAAATGATATTTGGCAATTTCATATTTTCAAATTAGCAGAAGAAACCGACTCGACCACTGCCACTTATGAGTTCGATGTAATGGGTTTGTATAAAAAAATACACTATTCCAACAAAACCCGTCCAGAGATGACAGCCGAAGGTTTAGCCTTCAAAACAGCTTCCCAAATCTTACATGGAAAAGTATTTGACTCGCTTCGGACGCAACAAATGAACTTGCCTTCAAACATAGACGGTGCCGCTTTGCGTGATTCAAACGGCATTTATACCTATGCGCTGTGGGCAAAAACAACCATTGATAAAAGTGAAATTGCAAGCGCAACGTATTCATTTCCAACAAGTTTTGGTTCTGATTTATTAATAAAGCGTAATTTAGATTTTTCTACAACTCAGAAGTTAGATGCCGTTTCGCCACAAAGTATTCTTTTATCGGCAACGCCTATTTTTCTAACAGAAAGGAAAATACGCTTGTCTCAACAAATTATTTGTGAAGGTTCGACTATCAGTTTTGAAGATTTGACCCCCTCAGTATCTCGGACTTGGAAGATACAAATCGCACCTAATCAAACCATTACTGAAACGTCAAAGTCTTTTGTTAAAACCTTTTCAGTTCGTGGCAACTATACAGCACAAATCATTGCTAAGGATGCTTTAGGAACTGAAATAACACGTCAAACCCTTTTGATTTCTGTTGAAAAACCACCCGTTGCTGATTTCAGTTTAGCTGTTCAAAACCCAACAGTTATACTGAAAAACCTATCTTCAAAAAATGTTGATACATTGACGTGGACTTTTTCAGATGGCACAATATCGAATTTGCCTGATATAACAAAGGCTTTTTATACAACAGGTAACTACAATATAAAACTAAACGTTAGTAATCGCTGTGGCTTGAATAGTATAACAAAATCAGCTAATGTCGTAGCACCGAGCGCACCTCAAATTGCTAAAACAGCGAATGACACGACCCCTCAGTATAACAGCCCATTCAGGGCGGGCGTAAATATGCGTTTCGTCGAAGGTTGGTCTGATGAACAGATAGCAGACATTGCTGCTGGAAATCGTGAACAGCCTAATTTGGGACCACAAGGCGGTATAGGTGCAAAATCTTTACGAACAAGTTTGCCCGAATATTTTACCAAATTTTGGGGCGCAGATGTACGTAAGCGTACCTTTCAACATTATAAAAATCTTGATTTACAAGACATTGTACTCACTTTAGGTGGTCCCGATGCCGAACACCGCGACCCTAATTTCTATTGTTATTCCGAGCAATCTTCTTTTTTTAAAAATATATACACCGATATTTTTGACGGAGGTGCGAACGGAACGATTGTCAATGACACCAATTATTTTGCTCGCTATGTCTTTGATTTGGTGAAGTTGTACAAAAATGAAGTCAAATTTTGGGAAGTTTGGGATACGCCAGGTTGGGATATTGAAGGCAAAAATGGCTGGAAACCGACGAATTGGCAGCACAATTGGTGGCAAAACAACCCTGACCCTTGCGAATTAGGCACAAAAGCACCAATTCAGCATTTAGTGCGTATGATGCGGATAGCTTATGAGGTCATCAAACGGGAAGACCCTTCGGCGTTTGTCGTTTATTCGGGTTCTGGCTTTGCGAGCTTCCTTGATGCTGTTTGTCGAAACACTGACAACCCATCGGACGGCTCAGCGACCCTTCAGTATCCTTTAGGTGGTGGGGCGTATTTTGATGCCGTTTCTTACAACGTTTTCCCTCATTTTGATGGTTCATTGTCGGGTTATGACCCTACTCTTGGAAAAATTGTTTATAAAAGAAACTCCGATGCGGCTATTTTAAGCATAACACGTCAGCGTGACTCCTTGCAATCTGTTTTAAAAAACTATGGCTATGACGGTTTGCGTTCTCCAAAGAAGAAGTTTATCATAGGTGAAATAAATGTACCACGTAAACCATTGGGCGACTTGAGTTTTGGGTCTGATGATATTCAAAAAAACTTTATCATTAAAAGTTATGTAACTGCTGCCACAAATGGCATTGCACAAATGAACATCAAAAGTATTTCAGAAGAAAGTACATTGTCAGAAGCCACAGACGCAAGTCAAACAATGGGTTTATATCAAAAATTGACAGCGACACCTTATCATAGAACTGCGAATATCGAAGGTTTTGCTTTCAAAACAGTCAGCGAAATTTTATTTGGTTTGACTTATGATTCTGTCCGTACTCGCTTGCTCAATTTGCCCTCCACAGTGCGTGGTGCTGCTTTCAAAAACAAAGCAGAAAAATACACTTATGTATTGTGGTCAAAAGCGACAGATGATTTGTCTGAATGGGGTGGTAGTACTTTTACATTCCCTAATAACTTGTCAATCAATCGTTTATATAAACGCGAATGGTCGTTTTGTGAAGATAGAAGAACGATTTCTATTACGACCCAAAACATACCCCTCAGTACAACACCTGTTTTTTTGAGCGAAGACTCTCTTTTGACACAGCCACCAATAGCAGCTTTTGGTTCGGATACCCGCAAAATTTGCCCGCCTTTGACAGTCAAATTTAGTGAAAATGCTGCAGATGCGACGAGCTTTTTGTGGCGTTTTGACGGTGGGACACCTGCTGTTTCAACAGAAAAAAATCCTGCTGTCGTTTATCGTCAAAGTGGTAAATACGATGTGTCTTTGGAAGTGCGAAATGCACAAGGCGTGCATATAAATCGAAAAGTTGAATACGTTGAAGTGGCATCTGCACCCAAAGCGGATTTTACGTGGGCACGAGACAGCAACGGTTTGTTCATCCGTTTTCAAAGTACCACAACGGGGTCTTTTACCATGATTTGGGATTTTGGTGATGGCTTAAGCGACTTTTCGTTGAGTCCGACGCATCGTTATTTGGAAAGAAAAATATATACCATTCGACTCATTGCGGTCAATGAATGTGGGCGTGATACCATTTTGAAGAATATTGATTTGCGACCAAATGGTATTAAAGATCTTTTGCAAATCGTTGATTTTCAATGTTTTCCAAACCCTTTTGATAATAATATTACGGTGCAATATTATTTAACCGAAAAGTCAAATATGGATATTGAACTATTTGATGTGGCGGGTAAATTAG
Source organism: Saprospiraceae bacterium (assembly GCA_043772905.1). GTDB lineage: Bacteria > Bacteroidota > Bacteroidia > Chitinophagales > Saprospiraceae > JAAFJT01. The sequence continues at coordinate 15,405 of JAYVFS010000336.1, forward strand.
TTCAGATATTGGCAAAAAACGCCGTTTATACTGAGGGGGGCTACCGAAACACTTTTCAAGTGTCTGATATGCCCAAAGGTGTTTATTTGTTAAAATTAAAAACAGATAAACAAGCGGTGTATAAGAAATTGGTGAAATTTTAGGGAAACGTATTTTCCTAACAATAAAGCCGATATTTCACATTGAAATATCGGCTTTATTGTTGTATTGCTGAATTGATACATAGAATTTTTTGTCATTCTTTCACTGCGTTCAGAATGACAAAAAAGGCTATCCTTCAAAATGCAACGAAAGTGTAAATGTCCGTGACATCAATTTTTCAATAGCCGTTGCATCTCTGATTTCCCGATTATAAATCAACATATTGCCTAAGCCATGTGAGACTTTAAACTCAGGTGAAAAGATGAAGTAGGGAAAAAACATCTGGATACCCACACCAAATTCTGCTTGATAATCCGTCGGTGAAATCCGCGCATATTGGCTCAACTGCCGCCCACGACTTTTAGATTGGATATCGTAACTGTATTTGATGCCAGCCATAACGAACAAACGTTTGTCGTGGTAGGGCGCAGATTTATAGCGTACATGGAAAGGTAATTCGACAAAAACGGATTCGATTTTATTCAAATATTCTGCTTTGTTTTTACGAGTCGGGTCATATTGAAGGTCTCTTTCTGCAAACGAGAAGCCAGGTAAAAAGCGAATATCGAAATTATCGCCAATGCGTAAATTGCTGATAATTTGTAAGTTAAATCCAGGTCCTTTAATGGATTCAATGCCTGCAATACTATCATTCAAAATAAAATTTTTACCTCTGAATACACGGTAATCGGACTTGTTGTAGCCCAATGTTATGCCAAAATAGTAATTCCGATTTTGAAAATCGAGGAAGTTGTAGTTGCCACGACCGACTGCTTGACCCCTCAGTAAAAAAGGGCAAAAAGCAAAGTACAAAAGGCAAAGTGCGAGTGGCAATTTGTTTGTTAAGGCTTGTAGCCAATGTAAATGGAGCAGATACCGAGTGTTAAAGATTTGCATTGTATGTCTTTAAATCCAATTTTTTTCAAAACTGTTAAAAATTTATCGCCGTCTGGGAAGGCTTGAACCGACTCATATAAATACGTATAAGCGCGATTGTCTTTTGATGTCAACTTGCCAATAATGGGCAAAATGTACTTGAAATAAAAATTGTACAATTGACGAAATGGGAAACTTGTGGGTTTTGAAAATTCAAGCACAACTAATTTTCCACCCCCCCTCAGTACACGGTGCATTTCCTGCAATCCTCGTTCCAAGTTTTCAAAATTGCGCACACCAAAAGCAACGGTCACAGCGTCAAATTTATTGCCTTCGTAGGGTAATTGCTCCGAATCGCCAAGGGTCAATTCTATTCTCTCTGTTAAGCCTTCTTTGCTTATTTTCTGACGACCGATATTCAACATTTCGGCAGATATGTCCACCCCTTTAATGGTTAAATCATTGATTTTCAACTGTTTAATGGTGTTTATCGCCACGTCTGCTGTCCCTGTTGCGACATCTAAAACGTTTTTTGGATTCACAGAAACGAGTTCAGCTATCATTTTTCGCCGCCATGTTTTGTCCATATTGAGCGATAAAAAATGATTTAAAAAATCGTAATTACCTGCGATGTTGTCAAACATTTGGGACACTTGTTGCTTCTTGCTACCGTCCGCTTCGTAAGGTTTTACTTCCATTTTTTTAGTTATTAGTTATTAGTTATTCGTTAATGGTTATTCGATATTCGGGATTTGTTATAACGATTAACCATTAACCATTAACGAATAACTCAATTAATGTTCGTGACCGATGATGCCGCTTTGGTCGGGTACTTCAATTTCTATCACAGCGTCGTCTTCAAGGATAACACATTGGCAACCGAGACGTGATTCGATGCGTGGATTGCGTGCACGGTCAATGAAATCTTCTTCTTTGTCGCTGATTTCTTCAAGAAAGTCTTCTCCTGCTAAAACATAAACATGGCACGTTGAGCAAGCACAGACACCACCACAATTGTGATTTAAATGTATGTCGTGGTCTTCTGTCAGTTCCAAAATTGAATAGCCTGCTTCGGCTTCAACTGTTTTGGGTTTGATATTTTTATCTTCAAAAGTGAATTTTACAATAGCCATAAAGCTTTGATTTTTAATAAATTATGGAAACGACGATTAGTCATTAGTCATTAGGTAATTCATTTAATTTAACCAAACGAGTGATAATAAATAATATCGAATCTTTTATAGTTTCTGATTGCGGCGCAAATGTACGGTTTGATAAGTGGTTAACAAACTTCGCTTGTCAATGTTTTTCAAATTGGACTACTTTCAAGGATATTTGCTCTTTTTATTCAAAAAAGGATAGAAATACTGAGGGGGTAAGGATTGAAAAAATAGACGTACTTTTGCGGCGGTGTCTTTATGAAAAGACAAAACGCATTATTACACAAGGAAATAAAAATACAGTTTTAATAGAATGAGAATAATATCTGGAAAATTTAAAGGTCGTCGCTTTTATCCGCCTGCCGACAACTGGCCAACTCGACCGACAACGGACTTTGCCAAAGAAGGGCTTTTTAATATTTTGAACAATACTTTTGATTTTGAAGATATTAAAGTTTTGGACTTGTTCGGCGGTACGGGCAATCATACGTATGAGTTTATTTCAAGGGGTTGCACCGATGTGACGTATGTGGACAAACACGCTCCTGCGGTGCGTTTTGTGCGTGAAACGACGAAAAAATTAGAAATTGAAGACAATTTGCGCATTATTCAAGGCGATGTGTTCAAATTTATATCGGCGGCTTATGAGCAATTTGACTATATTTTTGCGGGTCCGCCTTATGGTTTGGCAGGTTTGGATTCTATTCCAGATAAGATTTTTGAGAAGAAATTACTGAGGGGTGATGGTTGGTTCGTTTTGGAACATAACCCGAATCATAGTTTTAAAGCGCATCCGCATTTGTTTCAAGTGCGTAATTATGGTAAGACGATTTTTAGTATTTTCAAGAATGATGTGCAAAATGGGGAACAAGAAGTAGATTTGGAGACCACAGATTAGACCGATTTGGCAGATGTTCACTGATTTTTTCTTTATATCTGTACGAAACAAAAGAACAAATCAGTGAACATCTGCCAAATCGGTCTAATTTGTGGTCTAAACTAAGTAGTCATAAAATTAGCCTAAATGAAACGAACCTAACTTGGAGCATCAGCTTTGAGTTGCGTAATCTCTTCAAACTGAACAACGCCCGTTTTGGTATCATAATAAGCGGATACGATACCGACTTCATTGTTTTGAATGCACTCCTTCAAATACGGGCTTTGTTCAAGAAGTTCTGAAATCGAATTTTGGGTATTGAGTTGCGTTATACTTTCCATGATTTCAACGTTCTCGGTATCAATTTCTGATGGTTTGCAACCGCATTGAGCAATAGCTTTATCAATTTTCGACGTAATAGAGGCGATATTATGGTCTTTTACCTGATTTACCGAGGCTTTAATCGCCCCACAATTTGAATGTCCGATGATGACAATGACTTTGGCGTGAATTTCCTTAATTGCCAATTCGACACTGCCTGTGATTTCGGGGTTTATGACACTGCCCGCAATCCGAATCGAGATTAAATCACCTATACCTGCATTAAAAATGATGTCAGGAGAAGTCCGCGAATCAATGCAACTGATGATAACAGCCATAGGATTTTGCCCCATTGAGGTGGCATTAACCTGGTGTCGGTAATATTTTTCGTTCCATTTACCATTGACAAATTGCTTGTTTCCTGCTTTTAACAAGTCAATAACCTCTGTTGGTTTCAAGTTCTGTTGCGTCTCTTTGTCTAAAACATTGACGAATTGGATGTGGTCAGACAATTGATATTTGTCTTTTAAACCTACGATATTGAGTTTTATATGCCTTTCAGGAGCGACAATGGTTTTAAAATCATCAATAACTTCCAAAACATCTTCGTCAATAAAATCTGAATAAGTCGCATCAATAATGACCTTCGCATTTTCTGGAACACCCCATAATGTATCTTTAATCGAAGCTTTATTTAAAAAAGAGACCTGATTTGCGAGTTCTAAACGTATGACTTCGCCGATGTGCAGTTTATCTTTTTCAATAACAAATGGATTCCTGTAATTGTCACGCAACAAAAAGAAACCACTAATAAACAAACCAAACAGGATACCAATCAATAAATCTGTGAATACGATTGCCAAAATCGTTGCCATAAAAGGGATGAACTGATGCCATCCTTTTTTGTACATACTCGTAAATAGCGAAATTTTTGTTAATTTGTAACCTGTCATTAAAAGTATTGCCGCCAAAGATGCCAAAGGAATTAAATTGAGTAATGGAGCTAATGCCAAAACACTAATCAGCAAGAAAAAGCCATGTAAAATAGCCGATAATTTTGATTCATTGCCTGAATTGATATTAACAGAACTCCTCACAATAACAGACGTAACAGGTATGCCACCAAACAAACCTGCTAAAATATTGCCAATACCCTGTGCGACTAATTCTCGATTCGGTGGCGTTTGGCGTTTATGCGGGTCAATATTGTCAACGGCTTCTATGTTTAACAGGGTTTCCAAAGATGCAACAATGGCGATGGTTAAACCTACTAACCAAACATTATGATTGCTAAGTGATGCTATATTGGGCAAATGAAAATAGGTGGATAAATTGCCAAAATCGAAAGGTGGTAGGCTAACTAAGTGCGTTTCACCGATGACTAATGTTGGAACATATCCAATGAAAAATTGATTTAAAGCAACGCCAAAAAGGACGATGAACAAAGCCGCTGGAAAAAATTTGAACTTTTTCAAAGGCGTTTTGTCCCAAAAAACTAAAATTGCAATAGATAAAAGGCTGATAATCAATGCCCCGGGCGTTAAGAAATCGATGATGCTGAAAAGTTCAGAAAAGGTATTTTCTCCATCAGCTTGAAAAAAAGTAAAATCACCTTCTGCATCTTTATCGTAGCCAAATGCGTGTGGTATTTGTTTTAATATTAAAATAATACCAATCGCTGCCAAAAGTCCTTTGATAACGTTTGACGGAATGTAATTGGCAATAAAACCTGTCTTTGCGAAACCCATTCCCAATTGGATAATGCCTGCAATCAGCACCGCCGTTAAAAAAATATCAAATGAACCGAGTTGTGTGATGGCAGACAAAACAACGGCTGCAAGCCCTGCTGCGGGACCACTCACACTGGTTTGAGAATGACTCAAAAGGCCGACGACGATGCCGCCGATAATGCCTGAAATGACACCTGACAATAAAGGTGCGCCTGATGCTAATGCGATGCCCAAACATAAAGGGAGTGCCACTAAAAAGACAACGATACTCGCTGGAATATCGTTTTTCAATGTTGATAATTTCATTGTGTTAAGAATATGAGTTGTTAAAAGACATACTGCTTTACAGTGATGGAACACTGAAAAGAAATATATTGATGATTTAGCTATTACAGGTAAATGCCTGTAATAACATTGAATAGAAAAAAAGTAGAATTAAAGGCTTAAATCTTAGGCGGTGGGCTTTCCAAATCAATAGAGAATGTGCAGACAAGTCGGTCATCTGCAATATGGATGGCATTTTTTAAATATTTAGAACCTAAATGATAGAATGGGGTTTGATGTTCTTTATTCAATTCAAAAAAGTTGTCGGTGTCTTCAGTTTCTGATTTTTTTTCAGAGTTGTCTTCTGACTTTTTCTCGTTTTCTGCGTCATTATAGTCAGACTTCTTGTCTTTTAGTTCCTTTTTGGAAAACACTAAAGGCATACCTGTGTTCAAGGACTTGATTGTCCAAAGCACGTTGCTGGAGATAACTGTGACTAACCACAAGGCGAATAATATGTAACCTATTTTTTTAATCATAAGATTGGGCGCAAAATTAGCAAAAAGAAGTAAGTAGTCCAACTTAAATAATCGGTAATTTTGCCAAATTTAAAACCTAACGTAAGTTATTGATTTTCAATATTTAACAACTTGACGAAAATTCAAAACTTTCGCCAAGTTTGAGCGATTATTTACGTTCACCTACTTATGTTGTTTTATAAAAAAGCGAGCATTTTTATTTCAACACGTTAATGAAAACTTAAAAACATACGTTATTGTTTAAAACTTCTCAAATTTGCAGCATTTTAGCACCCCCTCAGTATAAAGGCATATAAATTTCTCAAAATCATTAAAATTCATAAAATTACGGTCAATGAAGAACGACTTGATAAAACTTTTCCTTACAGGACTCACTATTTTCACCTTACACAATACCGTTCTCGCTCGAACAAACAGCGACGAAGGCTACGAAATAAAAGTTAAATTAACGGATTATACAAGCGATACGCTTTATTTGGGCTACCAAATGGGCGGACAAACCTATTTGTCTGATACAGCTATTTTAGATAAACAAGCGAACTTGTTTACATTCAAAAAAGAGAAAAAATTGGCTCCTGGCGTTTATCTCATTGTTGTTAATACAAAAGACAATTATTTCCAAATCATGGTCAATGACAAGGAGCAACATTTTTCGTTGACTACTTCTGTGGCTTTGCCTTATTATGAAGCATCTTTGAAAGGGTCAAAAGACAATGAGTTGTTTTATAATTATATGAAATTTTTATCTGCTAAACGCAAAGATGCAGAAGCAGCGGGTGCTTTGAAAGCACGTGATTCGGTGGCTTCGATGAAAAAATTTGCTGAATTGGATAAAGAAGTTAAAGGTTATCAATGGGATTTGGCAAAGAAAAACCCGACGACGGTTTCTGCGGCACTTATAAAATCAGCGATTGAAATTGACATGCCCACTTTCGATAACATCAAAGAAGCGGATAAAAAGCAGTTAGCTCAATATTATTATTACAAAGAGCATTGTTTCGACAATTTTGAATTGGGCAATCCTGCGCTTTTGAGAACACCTGTTTTGCAACAACGGGTTGATTATTATATCGAGAAACTCACGCCTCAACATCCCGATTCTATTGCAGAGTCTTGTTATCGTATGTTGGATGCGATGAAACCTTCAAAAGAGACTTTTCAGTTCTATTTTGTCCAATTTTTGAATAAATATGCAAAGTCAAACCTTGTGGGCTTTGATGGTATTTATGTCAAATTAGCTAAAAAATACATTGAAACGGGTTTGGCTGACGATTTTATTGAAAAAGAAAACAGAGAGAAAATACTTCAAAATGCCAACAAATTAGAGCCTATTCTCATCGGCAAAAAAGCACCTGAAATCAAGACGTTTAAAGAAGACAATACGATTATTAGTTTGTCTGAAATCAAGGCAAAATATACTGTTTTGTTCTTTTATGCACCCGATTGTGGGCATTGTCAAAAGCAATCACCTTTTTTGGTAGAGTTTTATAAAAAAACGAAGGAAAAAAATTGGGACGTGAAAGTAGCCGCCGTTTGTACTTATGTAGGTCCCGACAAAATGCCTGAATGTTGGAAATACGTGAAAGAAAAAGGTTTTGGTGATTTTATCAATACCATCGACCCTTATATGATTTCACGTTATAAAACGCTGTATAATGTCGAAACCACGCCGCAAATCTATGTTTTAGATGAAAATAAAATCATTCGCTCAAAAAATATCGAAGCCAAGCAGCTTGAAGAAGTGATTGACTATTTGATGAAAGAAGATGCAGAAAAGTTACAGAAAGAGGTGAAAGGCAATTGATAATATTGCCTCATAAAACACGAATGTCGTAGTAAGTCTCTTACTACGACATTCGTGTTTTATGAGGCAATATTCTTTCTATGTGCGTCAATAATTTCTTTTATCCACGTCCAATCTTTTTCAGAAAAGGCAGGCGGAGCAGGTTTCGTATTATAATCAATGGACAAATGATACAAACTGCGTTCAAAAATAATATCCAAAACTTTACCTAAATCCAAAACCGCATCAGGGTCAGGACTAACGAGAGGAACGGGTAAAACAGGCAATTTGTCTTGAATATTGACAGCCCAAACAGCAGCTTTATTGGTTTGGGCTCGTAACAATTGGACTTGATAATGTGATGTTGCTTTTCGATAAGAAAAAGGGCGCGTACCACGTCTCAAAAGGTCAATTTCTAAAACATGAACGTTGTTTTTATGTAATTCTTCTACTTTTTCACGATAATCTTTCAAATTTGGATTGCGTTTATTGACTGGCGATAAAACTTCAATAGCCGTTACCAATTTATTCTTTGCCGTATCTCTAATTTCAACGATGGGTTTTCGTACTTCAATCGGTAGCTTGAATGGTGCAATCATTGTGGGTTCGGTTAGGACACTATTTCCATAAGCAACGGTCGGTTCTTCAACAATATTTAGGCTTTGAAAAACTTCAACATCAGGATACGTGATACCAATTTCTGATTCAGGGTCATAGTCCATAATCGTTGCAATCGCAAGGCGGGCAACATATTTCGGAGCTATTTGAGGTGCGAGTAATTCAGCAATGACTTGTGCCAAACGATTGTGAACGTCGGGCCATAAATATCCTTCTAACCATGGGTTCATACCCAAAAATGGAGATTTCATTTTTTTAGTTTTAGATAACAAATCTACTTAAAAATTTTGATTTTGGGTCAATAATGGGTTTTTTTGAGCTTGTTTTCACTATATTTTAGACTTTTGAGTTTTGTCATAAACAAAAAAGCCAAACTTAGAATCAAATCTAAGTTTGGCTTTTTTGTTTATACCCCCTCACTAAATTGAGGGTTTTATTTAATGAGAAATAGATTTCCCAATTATTTTAAGCAAATGTCTCTACTTTCTTACCACGTTTACGGCTGCTTTCGTCCAACAAAATCTTGCGAAGGCGGATAGATTGTGGTGTTACTTCCACAAATTCGTCTTCTTGGATGTATTCCAAAGCTTCTTCTAACGTGAATTTGCGTGGTGGAGTCAAGCGTGTTTTCTCGTCAGTACCACTCGAACGCATATTTGTTAATTGTTTCGTCACCGTTACGTTTACAACTAAGTCTCCCGGGCGTGAATTTTCGCCAATGACCATACCTGTATAAACTTTTGCATTCGCTTCAACGAAAAACGTACCACGGTCTTGCAAGTTGAAGATAGAGAAAGGAATGGCGTTACCCGTTTCTTTTGAAATCAAAGAACCGTTTTGACGGCTTGGGATTTCACCTTTATAAGGTTGGAACTCGATGAAACGGTGTGTCATAATGATTTCACCTTGACACAAGGTCAACAAAGCTGAACGCATACCGATGATACCCCGCGAAGGGATTTCAAATTGCATCAACATACGGTCGCCTTTTGGCACCATTGACAACATTTGACCTTTACGGCGCGTCACATAGTCAATAACAGTGCTGCTTTTTTCGTCAGGCACGTCAATATTCAATTCCTCGATTGGTTCATGTTTTTTACCATCAACCAATTTGGTAATAACTTGTGGTTGACCAATTTGCAACTCATAACCTTCACGGCGCATCGTTTCAATCAAAACCGACAAGTGTAAAACACCACGACCAAACACTTGGAAGGTATCGGCAGAGTCTGTTTCTTCAACACGTAGAGCGAGGTTTTTCTCCAATTCTTTGAACAAACGGTCTTTTATGTGACGGCTGGTCACATATTTGCCTTCTTGACCAAAAAACGGCGAGTCATTGATTGTAAAACCCATACTCATCGTTGGCTCGTCAATCGTGATAGTGCCGAGACCTTCTGGGTTTTCGAAATCCGCTACGCAGTCGCCAATTTCAAAACCTTCGATACCGACAATCGCACAAATATCACCTGCAACCACTTCGTCTGCTTTCACTTTGCCCATACCTTCAAATGTATAAAGTTCTTTGATACGGCTTTTTTGAATCGTACCATCGCGTTTAATAAGCGAAATATTCATACCTGGACGCAAAATACCCCGGCGTAAACGACCAATCGCAATACGACCGATATATTTTGAGTAGTCCAAAGATGTAATCAACATCTGAACACCACCTTCAATATCTGCCTGTGGTGGTGGGATGTGAAGAATGATTTGGTCGAGCAAATAAGTAATATCTTCTGTTTGTTTGTTCCAATCAGGACTCATCCAGTTGTTACGTGCTGAACCGAAAACGACTGGGAAATCCAACTGATTGTCATTCGCTTCAAGCGCAAACATCAAGTCGAAAACTTGTTCGTGAACGATGTCAGGCGTACAGTTTTGCTTATCAACTTTGTTGACAACGACAATCGGCTTCAAGCCCAATTGAAGTGCTTTTTGTAAAACGAAACGCGTTTGAGGCATAGCACCTTCAAAAGCATCAACCAAAAGCAATACACCGTCGCACATGTTTAGTACACGTTCAACTTCACCACCGAAGTCACTGTGACCTGGGGTGTCGATGATGTTGATTTTGTGGTCTTTATAACGAATAGACACGTTTTTAGAAGTGATAGTGATACCACGTTCACGCTCTAAGTCGTTGTTGTCGAGAAGGAGTTCACCTGTCTGTTCGTTTTCACGGAATAGTTTTCCGATAAGAATCATTTTGTCAACGAGGGTTGTTTTACCGTGGTCAACGTGGGCAATAATCGCGATGTTGCGGATGTTCTGCATTGAGAAATTTTATTGTTAAATATAATTATGGTTTGATTGATAGATGGTTAATGGGTTAGAGGAGCGTTAATTATTAATTTTCATTAACAATATAACCATTTAACAATTTAGCCATGAATCATTCAACTTCTTTAAAAAACGCCGCAAAGATACGCCATTATCATCGGTAAAATACCAGTATTTTGAAAATAGATGAAAAATTAGCCTTTGATTATTAAAAACGACTGTTTATACTGAGGGGGGTATAAAGTTGCAAATTTGATTTTAAAAATAGGAGGTTTTACCAAACGGCTGTATTTCAAAAGAATATCGCCTAAACATTGAGGTAATAATAAAAACTTGCTAAATGTTCTCAATGTTCGGAAATAGTTTCTATTTTTGCCAGACAATTTGCTTGAAATTCATTTTTAAGCTTTAACAAAAAAAGTTGAAAGCTACATAACTCACCAAAACCAACCACACACGGCTCCATTCGAGCGGGTTAATAATCCTTTTTATTGCTTTTTGAAACTGTTAAGAATCAGTTAAAATTACGACTTCAATTTTGAATTTGTCGGTGACAATTCAATCGTTCTAAATTTTTGGTCGTAGTTTTGCTTGATATTTATCGAAAGGACACATTTTTTCATAGCTTTAATGGCTTCGATTGCCATTAAAGCCCAACCAAATCTAATGAAAGAAAAGTATATTTATAACAAACAGACTTTACAGTTTGAGAAAATTGACATCAATTGGAAAGACAGACTCATTAAAATTTTCGGTCTTTTTTCCGCTTTTGTTGTGACTTCCATGCTCTGCTACCCGCTATTTCAACAGATCTTTCCTTCGGCAGAGGTTCAAAAGAAAAATAGAGAGATAGCACAGTATGATTTTAAATACAATGCCCTTCAAAAGCATGTGGAAACCATGGATAAGGCTTTGACAAGTCTGCACCAACGTTCAAATGGCGTTTATCGGCGCATGTTTAATATGAATCCGATTGATGAAACTGTTTGGACAAGTGGTGTCGGGGGGCATGATAAATATGCCAATTTGGCTAAGTTTTCAAGTTCACAAACCATTATGGAGACACAAGATCGCATTGAGTTGCTGTCTCGTCAAATTGCCATGCAATCCAAATCTTTGGATACCATTGCCAATATGGTCAAAGAAAAGGAGAATATGTTGAAGGCGATACCCAACCTGAAACCAGTTCGTGAAGACAAATTGCATGAAAGTATGGGCGTTTTGTCGGGTTTTGGTGTACGTATCCACCCCATATATAAGATGAGAAAATTCCATAAAGGCATTGATTTTTCCGCAGATTCAGGTACGGCTATACAAGCTACAGGCGATGGTGAAGTGGTTCAAGCTGGACGTGATGGTGGTTATGGCAATTGTGTTATCATTCGTCATGGGTACGGTTACGAAACTTTGTATGGTCATATGTCAAAAATTGATGTTCATGTCGGTCAAAAAGTGAAACGTGGTCAACTTATTGGTTTGATAGGTTCATCGGGTGCGGCGACGGGTCCACATTGTCATTATGAAGTTCATTTGAACGGTGCAGTTATTAATCCATTGCCTTATTGCCTTGATGGTTTGACACCTTCTGAATATGCTTTACTCGTGAAAGCGGCTACTGCTGAGAATAATTCATTTGATTAATGCCCATGTACTGAGGGGTAGGTTGAGATAAAAAATAGGCTCTATCAATTCATATTGATAGAGCCTATTTTTTCAAGCAAAGATATTTTTGAAATTTAAAAACTCACGATCAATTTACGCGTCACAGGACGTTTCCCTTTACTTTCAATACGCATCAAATATTGACCTGTTTCAAATTGAGATAGACTGATGCGATGTGGCGCAGTTTGAGCCGATTCTATTTTCTCTTGATACAACTCCTTGCCGATGATTGAAAAAATGCGAATATTCACTGGATTACCATAGGTTTCCGACAAATCAATATCCACGTAGTCATGTGCTGGATTAGGGAAAATATTGTAATTATTAGGTTTTAAGTAATTGATTTTCAATACCTCACTATACTGAGGGGGGGTATTGTCTGCAAAAATGCTTTGAATGCGATAGTAATTATCGCCTTCTATCAGCTTGTCATCAATAAAAGAGAAATATCGAAGTGTGGATTGATTATTATCGTTGACAATACTGAGGGGTTTAAATTCACCTTGTTCGTCGAGTTTTTCAAGTTGGTAATAATCTACTGCTTTTTGCGTATTGACAACCCATTGTAAAACCGCTTTGCGGTTTTCTAGTCGCCCATCTAATGAAACCAAATCGACACTTCGTGCACTACTCAGAGATGTACAATTAGGTGCAAATGGCATGATTTGGATAGCTTGACCAGGTACTGTCCATGATAGATGGATTGAGGCATTTCCAGTTTTTGCTTTGTATTCTGTAATAATAGGGTAGGTGACACCCGCAGTTAGATTGATTGTACCTGTATAAGTTTTAACATTTTTATTATTCCATTGGTTAATCAACCTATTATTATTAACCCACAATCTTACACCATCATCTACATTTATAGTGAATTTATAGCTGCCTGTTGTTGGCGCCGTAAAACTGCCATTCCATCTAACTGTATAATTATCGTTATTGACACCTGGCATTGGAGCGGCAGTACCCCATTTGTAATCAATAGCTGTTTCATAGCCAACTGCAACGGGCGTACCTGATAAATTTGTATTATTGAAATAAGAGGCTTGAAGACAGCCTAAACTACTGCCCGTTGAGCCTGTTGGAATAGCAGACGTTTCAACGCCACTCGACCAAGTTGTACCATTTCGGACGAAAACACGGAAATAGTAAGTTTGGTTAGCCGTCAAATTTGTAACATTAACATTTGTTCCAGCTCCTTGGTAAACCACTTTTCCACCTTCAAAAGCGGCTCCATTACTTGTAAAATTGGCATTAGCTGTATAAGTCGTCAATGTCGGTTGTGTTGTAAAACCGCTACCTTCTTTTGCAACGACTAAAATATCACTAAAAATGGCGTTTGGAGTCGTCCAATTCACTAAAGCGGCATTGGTTTGTGGCGTTGCTGCAAGGTTGGTGACGTTAGGCACGCCTTGAATAACTCCAGATGGTACAGCAGAAGTTTCAACACCATTTGACCAAGTTGAGCCATTTCGGACATAAACACGGAAAAAATAGGTTCTGCCTGCTGTTAAATTAGAGATATTGACATTTGTGCCTGCGCCTTGATAAACCACTTTTCCGCCTTCAAAAGCCGCTCCATTGCCTGTGAAATTGGCATTGGCGGTGTATGTTGTTGCTGTTGGCTTTGTTGTAAAACCGCTACCTTCTTTTGCAACAACTAAAATATCGCTAAAAATGGCATTTGGTGTTGTCCAACTCACTAAAGCGGCATTGGTTTGAGGCGTTGCCAAAAGATTACTCACATCTGAAACTGTGGGCGTGGGTTGGCAGTCTGTACAATTCAAAACGACATTTCCTTGATGTGGATAGACGTTCACGCTGACAATATTGCCTGTTCGTACAGAGGGGACAAGTGAACCGTTTTGTGTCACATTATAGTTGCCTGAAATACCGTTGAGATTGATATTTAGGGTAACGGGTGTGCGCAATACTGAGGGGTCTATTGTTTTAACAGAATTGAAACTGACAGCTATTGTACTTGTTGCAGCTGTATAAGAAACGATGGGCTGGTAAGCATCGCGTTGCATTTTGTAGGTGATGGCTTCTGTCGTTGTGGTTGACCAAATATTGCCATTATTCATTTGAGTTTTGACATAATCCAAATGTCCTGTATAATTAACAACTGTCATTGCACCCCATGAGCCGTCTGCTACACCATGAAATTCACGAATGGCGTAACCACCTGAAGCTATTGTTTGGTCAACGGCTTGATTAAGTGATGAAATAGGCGTACTGGGGCTATAAACAAAATAATTCAAGTGCATAAAATCCGTAAATGAACTTGTGTTTACGGCCTCTTGTGAACCTGCCCTTGTACCGAGATAGCCCAAACCTGTCAAATAACTAATAATGCCATCCGAAGCCGCATCGTAAGGATGGATAAAAAAACGGGGTTTAATACCCGTATTTGCTTCGATAATTTGTGATGACGTACCCAATTCTGTGGCATATTGAGCAGAACCATAAGTCGAAAGACCTGAACACTGACCAGCAGTGCCGCCACATAGATGATTGTGTGAGTGGTTGACACATTCATGCCCATGGGAAATCATGGTGCGGGCATTTGCCCATTCTTGCGGACCACAATAAATAGGATTGGTGATTGCCCCAAAGCATAACTTAATGCCTCGCGCCGTCGCAATGGGGTCGGCATATTGAAATATGCCTGTGACATAATTGCTATAATCATCATGTATGATGGAATAGGCTGCTTTTTTATTGTCTTTCCAATTGGAAAAACTGGCTGTTGGTGTCTGACCACTGAGAGGGGGAGCGAGGCAAAGACAGATAAACAGGAATGTAGAAATTTGTAGGTAAAGACGTTTGTTCATTACGTTTGTTATATTATTTTTAAAAAATATAAGTTTGTCTTATGTCATCAGAATCTTCAAATTCAAGCTAAATTTAAGGTGAAACGATGTTAAAAAGCAATTTTTTGATTTTTTGATTTTTTTTCATACAATTTTAGGCAGATTTTAAATCTGCCTAAAATTGAAATCGTTTTTAAGCCGCCATTTCTTCTTTACGTTTTAAGCGAACAGGTTGCAAGTTGGGTGATGTTGCAGGCTGTTGTCTTGGTATTATTGGTGCAGGTTTTGGTATTTCAACAGGTAATTGACCCATACTACCTGTACGTTTCAGCACGCCCCAACCCTGCATTTCACCTTTTATGGCTTTCACAAAAGATTTGAATAAAACAGAATACATCAACGGACGATAGACGAACCGTTGAGGTATGACCATCCAAAGGTTCTTTAAGGATACATTTTCATAACGCAAGGCAACACCTGCACAGAGTAAGTCAAAGAACAAAAAGATGCCATACATAATAAACGCATTGTATTGTTCCCAAATAGAAGTATCACCCACTGCAACTGGGTCAACTGTAAACCAATGGAAAATGGCTCCAATTAGGATTATGTCTGCGATGGGTGCGAAAATGGGTACTAAAAATTGGTAAATAAGAATATTAGGAAATGCGACCCAACCGAGGACTTTGTATTTGTTTCTAAAAAGGACTTCACGGTTTTTCCAAAAGGCTTGAAGCACGCCAAAAGTCCAACGGAAACGTTGTTTTAAAAACTGTTTGATTGTTTCTGGCGATTCAGTAATGGCAATAGAATCGTTATTTTGAGCAACACGATAGCCTTTTTTAAGTATTTTTATGGTCAAATCACAGTCTTCCGCAAGCGTATCAGTTTCATAATTACCGATAATTGTTTTTTGACTTCTGAAACTACAAAGTGGACCGAAATCATTTTCAGGAATGTTTTCAATTTTTTCGCCCATGATAGCCACACGTCTGAACGCACCAATGGCGCCAGGTACGACAGTGATGCAATTGAGATACGCAAAAGCCATACGGTCAAAGTTTTGAGCTGTTGTGTATTCGATACTTTGCCATTTTGTTAACCAATTGACTTGATTACCAACGCGAACATTGCCCGCAACGGCACCTACTGTGGGGTCGAGGAAAGGTTTAGCAATCTCGCGCAAAGCATTGGGGTCGAGCTGCGTATCTGCATCAATGCATACAACAAAATCGTAACGGCTTTTGAGCAAACCGAAATTGAGGGCAGACGCTTTGCCGCCATTCGGTTTTGTCAACACTTGAACACGCGGGTGTCCTGAAAAGGCTTCTCTGACGCGTTTGAAAGTCTCGTCTTTTGAGCCATCATCAACGAAAACAACTTCATATTCATCATAATTTTGTTGCAAAAGGCTCATAACAGTTGAAATGGCATTCATCTCTTCATTGTACGCCGGTACGATGATACTGAGGGGGGGGGCAAAATCAGGATAAGGCTGTGCCAGCTGTTTGCGGCGTTGTAAAAAAGCAAAAAACAAAATAAATGCAGAGCGAAAAATGGACAAACCAATGGCTGAAACAAAAATCCAATACAAGGAATCTTGAAAAGAATTGATACAATCATTGATGAAACGATTGACGCTTACCAAAAACAGTTGGTCTGGACGAACAACGGGCATCAAAGTCGCTTTAGGTTTACCAATTAAATCGGCAATGGTTGTAAATGTATATCCTTTTTCTCTAAAATGATGGAGAACCTGAGGCAATGCAGCGACTGTTGCCTCACGATTTCCGCCCGCATCGTGTAGTAGTATAATATGACCAAAATCTTTTTCTAAACCCAATTCGATGGCTTTTATGATGCTTTCTGTTGTCACACCTGTTGCCAAATCCCAGTCTCGAGGGTCAATACTTTCGTTGACTGTCAGATAGTTATGTTTTCTAGCTAAAATAAAAGGTGCTAATTGGTCTTTAGTTTCGGGCTCTTGGAAGGGGTTGTAAGGTGGGCGGAACAAAATAGTCGAATGACCTGTCAAACCTTCAATGGTTCGGCGGGTTCTAATCAACTCTAATTCTGCTGCCCAAAACATCATATCATTTAGATTTTCATGTCTATACGTATGATTACCAATCTCATGTCCCTCTGCAAAGATGCGCCGGACTAAGCCATGATTCGCTTCCGCATTACTGCCGATGAGGAAAAAAGTGGCGGGTGCTTTCTCCTTTTTAAGTATATCGAGAATACGTGCTGTGTATTTATCACTTGGTCCATCGTCAAAAGTTAAGACCAATTTTTTGTCAGCGACTTTTCCAAAACGTTGAACGACATAAGAGGTCGGTAATTTATCGTAATATTCTTTAGTGATAAGATGATAATTATTGTCATATTCAAATCGAATAGCCCCCTCAGTAGGTTCAGTCAAAATATCGGTTACTTCACCTGCGCCTACATAGTCCACGTCTTCGGCAACAAGTGCTGTTTTTAAGTCTTTTATTTCAAAACTGCCATTTTGAAGTCCTTGATGACTTAAATCTTTATTGAAAAATTGCCATACACGTGGGTCTTCTGCCCCCAAACGCCAAAGAGCCACACCGCGCCAACCGATATTAGTCGCTGCCCTAATTTGATTAAAATTGGTAACGGCATCCACAAAAAACACTTTATGAGGTGTTTTTTCATCATCATTATATGTGAATTCGAGGTTATAAGTCGTTTGATTAAATGTGATTTTTGCAGAAGCTTCTTTGGCAATAGACAAAGCACCGCGATATGTAAGTGATTGAGCATCAGTCCCATTTTTACCCCAATCGAGTCCATAGTCAGCAATACAAAGGACAAATTTATTAGGCGGTAAATTTTTAGAGACCGAATCCATGATGCCTTCAACCCATTTTTGGTCAGCTATTGAACCTGCTTTACCTGTTTGAAAGTGTTGATTGTAAGCCATCACAAACAAAAAATCGGTGATGGGTTCAAGCCTTTCGGGTTTATAATGGGCATTTAATGGTACGATTGATTGAGACAATATTAACCCCTCAGTACTCATTCGCTCATGGAGTAATGAGATAAAGGCATAAAAATCCTCTGTCGATGTGTCGGGTAGTCCTTCAAAATCAATATTGACACCTTTGAAACCGTAATGTTTTAAGGTGTGTACAAGGCTTTCGATGAAAATATCTCGTTTTTCTTTGTTTTTGAAAAGCCGTTCCACATTCTCGGAATGCCATTGGTCTTGCCAAAAATTAGACAATAAAGGCACAACTGCTACTGAGGGGTTCTCACGAAGCAACTTAAATGCTCGAACATCGGGCTTGAAAACAACCGTATCAGCATCGCTCAAAAAGAACCATTCGGGCAATACCATATTGATCTTGTCAATATTATTGCGCAAAGTATAGTAGCTCTGTGGATCCCAATTGACAAAAAAGCCCGCCCGAATTTGTTGCGCTAAAGGTACATTTGCCCCATTACTGAGGGGGGCAAAACAGGTCGGATGATCTGTTTGACAGCAAGGTGTTAACGCATTATCGTTCCAACTGAGGCTTGAATCGAGTGCGATTTGAGCAAGTTGACTTTGAAGTTTTGAGTAATTTTTAGGTAATTCAGGTTTGAAATTGTTGGTGTAAATAATGATTAAACTCGATAAACCTAACAAAACGAGCCCGATAAGACTGTAAGCTATCCACTTAACAGTGTACCACCGTTTCGGGGTAGGTGTCGAGAACACTTGCCTTGAATGAGTTGACATGAGTAATAAGTTTGTTCACAATGAAAAAAAAAGTTTGTTTTCTGCTCGGATTTCGAGTCGTAGTTATAAAATACTTTGTTTGTTTTTTTTGCTTAAAATAAGAAAAACAATAGAATGAAATTCAACATAGTTAAGTGATAAGAATTAGTAAATTGAATGAAACAAGAAAGCCTATCTAAATGCTAAAGTGCTATTAATCAATGTTTTATGTGATTAGCTATCTACTCTGAATTTTTCTTTTCTTTTTTTCGCCATAGAATATATTTAAAATCTAAACTAAATAGGGATGTTAATTTTCCTTCTATTGCACCGTCATATTCTCCAACATTCACAGGTAGTGATAAGATATATCGAGCAGTTATATCATATTTTCCAACTTTTCGATAGATTAAAGGCAAGCCTAATTCATAGTCAATGACACGGAGCATTTTACCTGCTTTATGATTTTGGTCAACGATGTCGTAACGGTCAGTTGTGGAAGTCATCCAAGTTAAGTTTGGCTCAAAAATGAGTTTTCCACCCCAAAATGGTCGCCATTCTTTGTTTTTTGAAACAGTGATGGCAAATTGAGCGACATTTTCACTTGGACTAATCATGTAGTAAAACTGAGGTGCGATAGAGAAGTAGGTGGCATTGATGCCCATATATGCGGACATAAAATGGTTGAATGCCCATTTCAATTCAGATTGACTTTTGCCATAATACAACCAACGGCTATAACTGACGGATGCGCCTACACGGTCACTCAATGTGGCGGAATAGCCGACAACAAGGTCTGTTTTAGGTAATTTAATATCGAATTTTTGCCAATGATAAGCGATTGCAGATAACCAAAAGCCGCTTTGGTGTTTGAGTGAGAGTTGGGTTGATAAGCCATAGCCTTTTACGCCGTAGTCACGACCTGAGTACATGACGCGACTCATATAATTTCCAGTGAGTTCTAAACGTGTAGCGTTTTGAACTTTGTAGTCTGTTGAGTCTAATTTGAAGCGTTGGGTTTGAATTTTTCTAAGTGCCTCATCAGCCAGCATTGATTGCGCAGCCACTTGCCCTAATAGACAGGTGAACGCAATGACCAGTAAGTTTCGGATCATGGTTTTGGTTAAAGTTTGTTCAAAATGTGTGTTTAATAAAATAGGAGATTGTAATGCCGAATTTTAATGTAGGAGGATTTCACGGAAGTGGATAAAATTCAACAATTTTCTCTCTGTATGCTTTTTGTAGTATTGTAAGTTTAATCAAAATATTTGTCTTAAGATTAGTGCAAAGTTACTCTAAAGCAACTTATTGGGCAAGGGTAATTTTGACATAATAAAAAACAGCTATTTAGTACTTACCAAATAGCTGTTTATTTATAAAATGTAAATTATCAGAAAATTAAGCTTTCGCCTTTACCTTTTTTGCAGGTATTGGACCTCTCAATTCTTTGATACGTGATTTTTTACCGATAGTATCCCGGAGATAGAACAATTTAGCGCGACGTACTTTACCGCGTTTTGTCACTTCAATGCTGTCAATGCTCGGTGATGAAATCGGGAAGATACGCTCAACACCTACACCATTCGAAATTTTACGAACTGTGAAAGTCTTGTTTGAGCCATGTCCTTTGATTTGAATCACGTCACCGCGATAAGCCTGAATACGTACTTTATCTCCTTCAATGATTTTGTAGTTCACGACTACGTTATCACCTGACTTGAAGGAAGGAAAACCAGTTTTACGTGCTAACTGATCTTGTACAAAACTAATAGCATCCATTTTTAATATTTTTTCGATTTTTCTTAGAATTTTTTACTTTTATAGCCCAACTTTTAATTTGGCACGCAAAGGTATGTTTTAGTTTTAACTTATCAAAGATGTTTGCAAAAATTTGTTTAAAAAACCTTGTATTAGAAATTAGTTGATTGGTTATTTGGGATTGGTCTAACCAATCCCAAATAACCAATCAACTAATTACCGATAAAGCGTCAAATAATCGTGCATAACAATTTTTTTACTCTTTGGGTTGACATATTCCACCTCATAAAGGTAAATGCCTTCAGGTACCTGCAAACCGATATTGTTTTTCTGCCCATTCCAACCTTCTGCAGGGTCAGTAGATTCAAAAATCTTTTCTCCCCACCGATTCCAAATGGACATCCGATAGCTCTTTAAGCCGTATAAAAAGCCTGTACCTTTGAAAATATCATTATCCGTATCGTAATTAGGCGAAAATGCATTGGGCATATAAAAGGTCATTTCTGGCTCAATATAGATTTTTTTGAAAATTGAATCCACACAACCATTACTGTTTTGGACATAAAGTTTGACGGTTTGCACACCTGTATCGCGATATGAAAAAGCAGGGTTTTTCTGATTCGAATAGGCTTTATCGCTAAAATACCAACGCCAACCAATGACATCTGCCGAAGAACTATCTATAAATGAAACAGCCGGTTTTAAGTTATTAATGACTTTTGGCGTCCAATCAAAATCGGCTTTGGGTACAGATTTTACTTTTATCCAACTCCGGAAAGATGCTTCTTTGTAGCACCCTATGGGTGAAGTTATCATCAATTTAATGGAAAAAGTATCTGGATAAGTATAGATATGGCTGGGGCTAATGTCTTTACCAGTCGTTCCATCGCCAAAATCCCAAACGATTTTATACGTAGTGTCAATAGGGGTTGAACGATTGGTGAATGAAACCTTGCTTGGCACACAACCCGCAAACGTGTTGGGTTCGACGATGAGAATGGGTGGAGCAGGCTGCCAATTAAAGCTGATAGTTGTGTCGCCGATACACCCGACAAGGTCTTTGACGACAAAATTGACATTTTTTGTACCTGGTGTTGCATATAAATGACTGGGAAGCAGTGTATTGGAATCACGTAAACCATCGCCATAATCCCAAAAAATAGTTTTTAAAGGTATAGAAGTCCGTATATCACCCGAAAAAGCGACAGGACCCGCAACACATGTATCGTATTTTAGGGTAAAAGCAGGGAAAAGCTTTCCGCCGACCTTAACCGTCACAAAGGCAGAGTCTTGGCATTGAGTATTCGGATTGAGCCTTAAAACGCCTTTGTAAACGCCTGTATCACGGAAAGTAACAGTAGGACTCCAATCTAAATAGCGCACAGTGTCGCCACGCATATTGAAATCCCAATAGTAGTTAGTAATATTATTGCGATCATAACTTTGGTTGTCTATTGTCAAAGTGACGTTTTCACAGCCACTCAGGTAAAACTCTTTACCAAGAGTTGAATCAGCTGTTATTGCGGATACAACAGTTCGTTTACAAGACACGACATTAAATTGAAAATCTCTAAAAATTTTCCCTATCAAAACACCATTTCTATATTCTTCTACGCAAACGGTAACGACAAATTGACCCAAAGTATTAGGTGTACCAGTAATAATACCTGTGTTTGGGTCAATTTTTACGACTGGACTGCCACCCATAGGTGCATTTATCGAATAATTTGGGAGTCTATAATTGACAAATTGATAAGGCGGTTTTCCAATATTATTGCCTGAAGGCGATGGTCCGGGCGTACCTCCTGAACTACCACCTATCAATGCGCCACAAAAACTATAGACTAATTGATCCCCCTCAGTATCTGAAGCCGAATGGTCGTAGATTAGAGGTTCATTGGCACAGATAATTGAAGGTGGAAAATTATTAAAGGTTGGGCTGCTGTTATTGGTACGTTGCGATTCGGCTGTGATTTCAACGGTATATGTTGAACCAGTTGTTCCAGGATTATATATGCTCGCGATTGTGCCATTGCGACAACACCGTTGATAAGTTACGGCATAACTGGTCGTTGATTCCACAAGGATTTCATCCCACTCATAAATGCCTTCCTCTACACCTATATTAGCGGGTATCTCAGAACAAGGGGGCTTGTTTATCACAACATTGCCTTTGCTTAATATATTTACTTGACGACTGCTGTAAAGTGTATATGCCCCGCTTGCGCCCTGTGTCAATACAGCAATATTGGCGCGAGCATCTAAACCCGTACCATTAGAGCCATATAGGTCTCTATAAATTTTCATCGTAAAGTGATAGGTAATACGTTTGGTAAGGGTGTCTCGGCTGACAAACTTATAAGTAATGACACCACCTACGATATGGCTTGCCCGTAATACTGAGGGGGGCAAACTTAAAAGGCAGAAAAAGAGGATTCCAATAATGAGTTGACTTTTTTTCAAAATAGCAGCGCGTTGAATGTGTTATACCAAAGATTTGTTTCTCACAAAAAATAACGTCAAAAATAGGTGAGATTTTGACTGTTTGAGAGTTCTTTAGTTTCTTTTTTTGAAAAAGAGTGAATTTATAGCTGAAATAGGTAAAAACGACGATGAGATTTTTAGATATATCCATACTGAAGGGGGGGCAGAAAACTTAACAGTAATATTTTGACACAATAATACATTTTTTTCAAGTTGGTCTAATACTTTTGTTAAAAAGTAGGCGAAAGAAGCAAAGCTGATAGATTATTGATAGTCAATAATTTATCGGCTTTGCTTCTTTGCTTCTACCGCAGTAAAGTTGCATAGTTTTTCAGTTCAAACTTTTCACCTCGCGGTGAAATATAAGTGACAACGCATAAATAAACACCTTGCGGAGATGCTTCACCTCTATTATTTTTCAAACCATTCCAACTGTCATTGGGGTCGGAAGTTTGAAAGATTTGTTCACCCCAACGATTAAATATTTTCAAATCAAAATCTTTCATCCCCTCAGTAATGCCTGTGCCTTTGTAGGAATCATTGTGACCGTCCTCATTGGGCGTAAAGGCATTGGGCAACCAATAGGTAACTTGAGGGATCACATCTATAAGTTTCACTATTGTATCTGAACAACCCGCAAAGTTTGAGACCAAAAGTTTCACACTTTGAACACCAGAATCTCGAAACTTAAAAACAGGGTTTTGATTAATAGAATAGCCCTGTGTGCCGAATGACCATTGCCATTGCGTTGCATTAAGGGATTTGTCTGTAAAATTTACAGTGTTTTTGAAAGTCGAAACTTGTTCAGGCGAATAGGTGAAATCTGCTTTTGCTCCTTGTTTAACCCTTATCCAATTCGGAAAATTACGGCTTGTTTTACAACCTATGGGTGATATGACCTCAAGATTAACACTGTAAACGCCTGGTGTTTGATAGATATAAGTTGGGCTAATAACAGACCCTTTGCCGCCATCGCCGAAATCCCACTTAATAGTATATGTGGAGTCTATCGGTTTTGAAATATTATTAAAAAAGATTGTCACTGGCGAACAACCCGTAAATGTGGTCGGTTCAATCAACAGAAGAGGTGGTACGGGCAGCCATTGGAGGTTTTGGGTCGTATCTGCCTTACACCCTTTTTCATTTTCTATGCTTAGGACGATTTTCTTGTTGCCAGGCGTGTTGTATTGGTGAATAGGATTTTGCAACGTTGTTTCACTGCCATCCCCAAAAAGCCATCGCCATTTGATGATTTCACCAGAAGGGGAAATAGATTTATCAGAAAACGTGACGGCGCCTGCCACACAAGTATCATACTTAAAACTAAAATCGGTTTTGACAGCTGGAAATATGCGGAAAAAAAGGTTGATGGTATCCGCACATAGCGTTCCTGGATTTAAAAATAGATTGCCAGAATAAACGCCAGTGTCAGGAAATGGCACAACGGGGCTCCATTCTTTAAACGTTTTGACTTGATTTTGAATAAGAATATCATAGCGAAAATCTGAAATATATGTGCGGTCAAGGCTTAAATTGTTGATGGCCACATTCGGATTGCCACAGGATTTTATTAAATAATTGTTCGCCCAAACAGAGTCCGCTGTCACTTTCCCTTTTACAGTGGGGTCGCATTTTGCCACATTAAACTGAAAATCGCGGTGGACACTGCCTAATAATCTACCATTTCGATATTCTTCTACGCAAACTCCGACAACAAATTGCCCAATTGTTTGCGGAATACCGGTAATTCTGCCAGTTCGTGAATCAATACTCACAATAGGGTTGCCCGCCAAAGGTTGTAAATATGAGTAAGTCGGAGATTTGAATGACACATCATTTGGTGCGGGCCAACAGGGGGGATTAGGTGTTGTTCCAGAACAACCAATATTGCCTCCTTTTCCACCGCCACCAAGAGGTTGGCAAAAAGAATAGATCAATTGATCGCCTTCTGCATCTGCAGCAGAGTGGTCGAAATTTAATTTTTCATTTGCACATATAACGATGGGTGGAAAGTTTTTGAAAGTAGGTGAATTATTAGCCGTTTGTTGACCTAAAGGCGTTATTTCGACAAAATATGTCGCACCTACATCTCCTGGAGCATTGATATTATTGATGGTTTCATTGCGACAGCAACGCTGATACAATATAATATAAGTGTCATTGATGATGGGCAAATCTTTTTCCCATTCATATACACCTTCTTCAACGCAGACATCGGGTGGTATTAAACATGGGATACTGGGTGTCGGCAAGCGATCTGTTCTTCTGGTCAAAGGAACGCCAAAGGACTCTACTACGGTATTGGAATTGCTGCGATAAATGCCAATGGGTGCAATACCATCCAATTGTGCACCGCCATTGGTGTAGCAATCGCGCCATATTTTCATAGTAAAACGATAGCGATTGGAAGTCGATGTTTTTGAGACAACCGTATAAGTGATTTCACCACCTACAATATGTTTAGCCACCAATACGGAAGGGGTCAGTAAGGCTATAAAGCAAATTATTTTGATTATTTTATTGAAGTACATTGGTGGTGTTTGTCGTTTTATAATTAAATAATTCAGGCTTTTTTTTTAAAAAAGGTTGAGTTTTTGACCAAAGCATCTACTTTTGTCGTTTGATTGGTGTTTTAACTTATCTAAACAATATAAACGACAAATCGTTGAAGCGCAGTTGCGTTTAGCAAAATTTTATTCCAATAAACAAACAAATTTAAGGTTTTATGTTTGAAAACGAAAAATTTTTAGAAATATTAAATACCCTCCGTCAAGGAGGCGTCATTTTATACCCAACGGATACGATTTGGGGCATTGGTTGTGATGCAACAAACGAAATCGCTGTCAATAAAATCAGCGAAATCAAAAACCGTCAGCCTGAAAAAGGTTATGTGTTGCTTGTTGATTCGTTAGAAATGCTCAAAAAATACGTGGGCGACATTCATCCACGTGTCGAGACACTTTTAGCTTATCATGCTCGTCCTTTGACCATTATCTACGAAGAATCTTTCGGTGTAGCTTCCAATGTACTTGCGCCCGACGGTAGCGTAGCGATTCGGATTACACAAGATGTGTTTTGTCGTGAGTTAATCAAGCAGTTAGGTAAACCCATCGTCTCTACTTCTGCCAATCAGTCTGGGCAACCTTTCCCAACACATTATGGCGAAGTCAGTTCTGATATTCTCGAAATGGTGGATTTGGTCGTTAAATATAAACAGGATAACAAGGAACGTAGAGAGCCTTCTGTCATTGCCCGCTTTAATCCAGAGCAAGAGGAACTGGATTTTTTGAGAGAGTAGAATTAAAAAAAACAATCTCTAACAAATAAAAAACGAGACTGCCTTTTTGGAGCAGTCTCGTTTTTTTTAGGGACCCCCCTCAGTATTTTATGACAATCGTACCAACAATCGAACGTCCGTCCGAACTCCAAACGCCAACACCAGGGTAGCCTGTTGGACGTTTCGTAAAGTACTGTTCGTTGGTGATATTGTTGATTCCTAATTTGAATGTATAATTTTGATTGATGCGTAGTGAGGCATTGAAATCCAAAACGCTGTAGGACGGCACAATACCTTTTGCACCGTTGGCACTCGGTTGCTCTGTATTCAAAGCATCAGAATAAGATTTGGCGACATAGCTGTACTGAAGCGTTGCCCTAAACGTCTGATAACGAAATTGGATACCACTTCGGCTAATCCATTTCGGTACGGTTTCTAATTTATTGCCTTTTATACTTTTGTTTTCATTGTTAACAATGAGCGAACCTTTCAAATATTTAGCATCAAAATAAGAAGTTGCTGTAAAAAAAGAGAGTTTTGATGTGTTTGTACTGAGGGGG
Source organism: Saprospiraceae bacterium (assembly GCA_043772905.1). Taxonomy (GTDB): domain Bacteria; phylum Bacteroidota; class Bacteroidia; order Chitinophagales; family Saprospiraceae; genus JAAFJT01. The sequence goes on from JAYVFS010000336.1 coordinate 42,278, forward strand.
GTCCACTCGGTGTACATTTCCAAACCGCGTGTCAAACTACTGCCTGTGTTGGTTTTCAGAATATAGGATTGCCCATTTTCGGTTAATGCTTGGCTGCCAATGCGGTTGTCATATTGGAGCATAAAATAGCTCACATCATAGTTCAACCATGTTCTATACTTTCCACTTATTCCGATTTCAGCATTGTAACCACAGGCATCTTTAAGATTCGGGTCGGTGCGGTCTAAGGGTGTCGGTGGAATTACATCAGCAAAAAGGACAGGGCGATAAGCCTGCGAAAACCCTCCATAAATGCGATTTTGCTTGTCCAATTTGTATTCTGCATTGATGCCAAACAGAGGGAAACTGTGTTTTATGTCGGTCGGTACGGATTCATTGTTCAAGTATGAAATACGCCCTGTCATATTTGTTACACCTTTTTCAAAACGAAGACCTGGCGAAACTGAGAATTTGGATGTTAATTGAATGAGGTTTTCTGCAAAAAAGGCGACATTTTGCGTTTTGAAATGTAAATCACGCCCAAAATCGCCTATGATGGATAAATCGAAATCGCTTCCCGTCGTGCCTTTACCGACTTGTCGGCGGTGTAAATCGTTGTTAATGTATCGCACACCTGTAGCGATGGTATTTTTTATTTTTCCTACATTATATTCGTGTATCAAACGCAATTCCGAGGTATAACTGTGGAAATTGTCAATATCCACTTGACGGTTTTTATATTGATTGGTGGTAGGGTCAATTTTGTCAGCAACGTCTGCAAACGCTAAGAATTGTACGCTGTTGCGACTGCCCAAAACGGCTGATGAAATGAAATTGAGCTTTGTTTTATTGTTTATTTTCCAATCCAATGTTAAAGAAGGCAAATAAATATCAGGATTGAAATAATTGCGGCTACGTGTAGATTGTTTTGGGTCACTTGTAAACATTGCATCAGTCAATGGTCCCGGTATCCGAAAAGTATAGGTTGAGCGTCCTAACTCAGCTTTGAGGCTCACAGAGGGTGTAAAACGGTAAGTCAATGAAGCAAATTGAGCTTCTGCATCAGAGCGTGCGTTTTTGCGATACCCCTCTGATACACGTTTTTGATAGTAGGCATAATAGCTCAGTTTGCCTACTTTTCCACTTATAGCGTTATAAGAACTGAATAAACCATAAGAACCTGCCGAGTGGCTACCTTCGTAGCTCAATGTTTTGCTTGTATCGCCTGTTTTAGTCACATAATTTATCATACCTCCGAACTCTGCACCGTATTGAAGGGACGATGTACCGCGTATCATTTCCACTTTTTGGATGCTTTCCATCGGTGGGCTGTAGTGGCTTGCAGGATAGCCGTAGATATCGCTGTTCATCATCACATTGTTTTGACGGACGTTGTATTCCCAAGAACGGTGCGGGTCAAGTCCTCGAGTGGCGATGTTGACTTGATTGCCTGAACCGTCCATATCATAGACAAAAACGCCTGGTATTTTGGCAAAAATCTGTCTGCCTGTTTTTTCAGAGAGGTTTGCATTGAGGTCTGCTATTGTTATGACTTCGTTCTTTTTACCCCCTACGATGTATGTGCCGTGTACTTGAGCAAGGCGTTGTACTTCAGTCACTTGTTCATTAAACCCTATAATTGTCACTTGGTTTAATATTTTTGAATGAGTACTGTCTGGCACTTTTTGTGCTTTTGTTTCTAAAATTCCTAATGTTAGTAAGGCTAAAAGGGTATTTTTATTCATTATACTTTATTTTTATGATAAACTAAACTGTCGAAGCATAGGAGAATTTGAGAACTTCAATAACATGTCGTTCTCAAAATCTCCAGTTGCTTAAATTGATTGTTAAATGCCGCTTATGAGCATTTTAGACTTGAAATAAAAATAAGGAGGCTATTAAAGTGAATATACTGAGGGGTATTAAGTTTTAAGTGAAAAATGAAAAATAATAATAGTTTTTTCATGTTTCACTTATTCAAGTGGTTTTCCTTTGACTTCTATCAATTTGTCCATTTTAAATTTGGCTTCATAGATAAGCCTACCATCTTCAGCCCACTTACGGAGGTAGCCATTTTTTTTATCTGCTTTCAAGGTCACAGCAAATTGTAATTTGCCACTTTCATAAAAAATAGTGTCACCACCGTTTTTTAAGTTGTTGTCATAATATTGTACTTCCTTGATTTTACCGTTTGGAAAATAAATAGTGGTTTTACCAACTTGCTTATCGTTTTGAAAAAATCGCTCACCTTGCAGTTTGCCATCAGGATAATAGTCTGTCATCAGACCTTCTATTTTGTTATTGACTCTTTGGTATTTTCGAGAAGGCTTGCCATCGCTGTATGTTTCCGTTTCATCTTTTATAATGTTTTGTTTACAGCCGATTAGCATTAAAAAAAAGCAATTGATTAGTACAATTTTCATTAGATCGATTTTGTTTCGTTATTTGTTATTCGTGTATTTGTTATTCGTGTATTCGTTATTGATTCGAGTGTACGAATGACGAATACACGAATAACAAACTAACGAAACTATTTTTTCCAAGGAAGATTGTTTACTCTCCGACCAATTTCAGTGCCGTAGCGAACACCTTCGTCGCAGTCCATCCGCCAATGCACGCCGAGTGGTACGCGTGACCAAGCATTTTCTTGAGCCATTTCGTAAAAACTGGTGAAACTGCGTGGAGTGCCTTCAAATTCTGTCCTCTTTTCATGGCATCTATCTGTCATAGCATAAGAATAACCAAATACGCTTGCCAAAGCCTCCGCACCAGCTGCACCCATTGTTGAGTGACCAGATGGATAAGCAGGGAAAGAAGGAGAAATACCTGTTTCGCCTGTCAATGGATTTTGTAGGGCAGGTTTCCAAGTAGGGTCTATGATTTTTTGGATATAAGTGACAGGACGCTCTACGTTGTAATAATATTTAGAATTCCAACAAGCGACAGCTGCATCATTTAAAGCCATACCTACTTTCGCATTGCAAACAAGGGCGGTTTCAAGATTTGATTTTTCGAGGACATACACTTGATTAGCAACAGCCATCCAACGTGGACCTGGGCTAAAAGTCAAATTGACTAAGTCATCGCTCCAAAACTCACCGACCCACTCAGTCGTATGCGATAAAGTAGGCGTATTTTGTGAATAAACCTCTATGGCTTGCGAATAATAAGCCGATTTAGTGCTTTCGCTATACGCCAAAGGTGGTCTGCAGATTTTATCGTTTTGTGAGATGGCGAAAGCCCTTGCGTTACCCCAAAATGGAAACATTGGTTTTCCGGGACCCGGTACAGTCGCTTTCCAATCACCTGCTTTTTTGTAAGCTGTTTGCCAATTGTAAGTGCCAAAAGGGTCTTTGTAGGCATCATGTCCAACAGCATCCGTTTTTGACCATTCCCACACAACAGTGGCAACAGAGCTACCATGAGCAGCAGAACGTGTTAAAACAATAAAAGCGGCATCCGATTTAAATTTTTCCTCGTTTACTTTTCTTAAAGTTTCTATTTTCGCAGATGCAGTAGGGAAAAATTTAGTCATCAACGAAGCCGAAGCTTCATTAACGACAGTGGGCCAATGATACTCATCGCCAACTTTTACTTTAGGTAAGTTTAAACCTGAAAATTGACTCTCTATTGAATTGTAAGTAGGCATACCCGAAATACAGGCTTCATAACAGGTGATGCCAAGATATGCCAATGCTCTTGGGGCAGGTCCGGGTCGGTAGCCACCGGCAAATTGCTCGATGTCTAAAAATAAAAGATTCCAACTTTGGATGACCTCGGAGTTATAATCTTTTGTCTTTCTTGCGTATGTAGCATCACTTTCTTCTTTTTGGCAAGAAATGACACTGGCAGTGACCAAGGCGAGCATAGTAAAAAAGCGTAGAAGTTTAATGTTCATAATAAGAAAATAATTAAAATGTTAAGAAATAAGAATGTTGCAGTCTTTAATTTATAAATATAAATTTTTGGGGAATTATTCAAGGTTGCAAAGATAGTTCCAATGCTATCTCAACAATGGGTAGCAATCATTAGAATTTGATTAGAATTTCTTAGAATCTACCTCGAAATTCTTTATGAATATGAGAAATTATCAATTTTACAGAATAAAAACGATAGTATATGATAAAAGTGCTGATTATTGAAGATGAGGTAAAAGCGGTCATGTCGCTCAAGAAGGGATTAGAAGATTATCAAATTTCAGTTGACTATGCCTTAAATGGTCAATTGGGCTACGATATGGCAGTCGCTAATAGATATGATGTCATTGTTTCTGACATAATTATGCCATCAATGACGGGTATTGAAGTTGTCAAAAAATTGCGACTGACGGGTGATTCAACGCCTATTATGCTTCTGACGGCAATGGGTACGACAGAAGATAAAGTAGAAGGTTTTGAGATGGGTGCAGATGATTATCTCGTAAAACCGTTTGAGTTCAGAGAGTTATTAGCGCGTATCAATGCACTTGCTCGACGGGGCAAAGAGTCCCCGCCGAATCCAAGTCTTCGCTTTGCAGACATAGAAGTAAATATAGATACTAAAACTTTTACACGAAGTGGGCGTATTATTGATTTGACTCCCAAAGAACTTTCTTTGATTGAATACTTTATACGCAATCAGGGGCGTGTTATTTCTAAGTCAGAAATAGCCGAAAAAGTTTGGGACATTGATTTTAAAACCAATACAAACGTGATTGAAGTATATATTAACTACATTCGCAACAAAATGGATAAGCCTTTTGACAAAAAACTTATTCATACTGTTTTTGGTTTAGGTTATATACTTAAAGAAGAGTGAAAGAAAAATCATGCAAATTCAAAGTCGTTTAACGCTTCAATTTATACATATCGTTGCAGGAATAATGCTTGTAGCCATGTTTTATATCTACTTTCAGTTTAAAGATATATTGCAAAACGAATTTTATAATACACTGCGTTCAAAAGCCATAATGACAGCAGGAATGACTGTTAATTATTCAACTTATAATCAACCAACAGAAATTAATGATAATGAATCAGATAACAATTTAGCTCTTTATACTGAAAACGTTGCTATTTATAATTTAGATTACAAAAGAATTTATAATTTTAATCCTGCGGCTGAAGAATTAAGCAAAGAAGTATTAATTCAAATAAAACCAATAAAAGAATATAGATTTACACACAATCATCATCATGCTTTGGGTTTATACTATACAAATAAAAATGGTACACCTTTTATAATAGTATCCGAAGCTGTTTTTAATTCTGAATATTTGATGATTTTAGTGCGTATATTAATCTGGGTTTTTATTATTTCTCTTGTTTTTGTCGCTTTGGGCGGTTGGATATTTGCAGGTCAATCTTTATTGCCTATCAGGCGTATTATGAATGAAGTAGATGCTATTTTGCCCACTAATTTGAATAAAAGATTAGAAATAAATAATCAAAAAGATGAATTATCAAGACTTGTCATTACTTTCAATAAACTATTAGACCGTATTCAACAAGCATTTAATACACAAAAGTTGTTTATGTCCAATATTTCTCATGAATTAAAGAACCCCCTCAGTATAATTATATCACAAATAGAAATTGTACTCGATAAAAAACATAGAGCAGAAACAGAATACAGACAAACATTGGAATCTGTTCTTGATGATGCAAAAGATTTGAATGATGTTTCAGATAGATTGATGCAATTAGCTAAAATTAATGCAGATAGTCAAGTAATTGAAATGAAGAAAGTAAGAATTGACGAATTACTGTGGCAATCTAAGGCGTTTTTGCTAAAATCGCATCCACTCTACAAAGTACACTTTGAAATATTGAATCTTCCAGAAGAAGAAGAAGAATTATTTATTAATGGTAATGAACAACTTTTGAAAACGGCTCTTTTCAATCTGATGGACAACGGTTGCAAATACAGCCCCGATAAAACAGTTCATGCCTATCTTTCTTTTTCAGAACAAGGTGGTATTTCTGTCGAAATTCAAGACAAAGGCATTGGTATTCCTAAAAATGAACTGCCTTTGGTCTTTGAACCGTTTTACAGAAGCTCAAAAGTAAGCACATACAAAGGTTCAGGCATCGGGCTGTCATTGGTAAAAAGTATTATGAACCTGCATAACATTCAGGTTTTAATAGAAAATAATAAAAATATCGGTACAACAGTTAAGTTAATATTTCCGACATAATCAAAATGCACTTAAAACAACACACATTATTTTTGTTCGTTTTGTTGCTTGCTTTTGCTACTACTTTTTTTCTATGGAGTAGTAATCATATTGCTTCAAAAAAGTCTAATACAGAGGCATTACAACTCGATTTAGTTGTAGAATGGAACAAACACGCCTTAGAATCTGACCGTTATACTGAGGGGTACAATGCGCCTGTTGCAGCACGCACTTATGCCTATATCGGTTTTGCGGCTTATGAAACAGCTGTTCCTGCTATTGCCAACAATTATCATTCATTAGCTTTCTTGTTCCCAGAATTAAAATTACCAACATGGCATTCTGAAAAAAAAATATACCTTCCTGCTGCGCTTAATGCTTGTTATGCGACAATTCTTGAAAAATTCTTTTACACAGGACCTGATCTTTTGAATAAAGACAGACAAAGTATTGCGAAAAAATGGGAGCTACTTTTTTTGAAAACAGTTGACCCTGAACAATATGCTCAATCAAAAGACTTTGGCGAAAAAGTCGCAATGGCAATATACAATTGGTCTATGACAGATACGCTTGGGCATCAAGCCTATTTGCACAACTTTGAGCGCAGTTATTCCCCTCCGCAAACAGATGGCAATTGGATAGCTTCGCAACAATTTCCAATGCCCCCTCTTTTACCTTATTGGGGTAACGTCAGAACGTTTATGATTCAGACAAAAGACTATCTTGCGAAGCCTTTACCTCCTTATTCGACAGCCCACAATTCACCTTACTATATTCAAGCCCTTGAAGTTTTTACGATTAGCTCACCTCATTCCTTTGAAAACAAATGGGTAGCAGAATTTTGGAGCGATGATTTGCATGAATTGACCTTTTCTCCTTCAGGTAGATGGATTTCAATCACCAATCAATTGATAGAAAAAGAAGGGCCTGAAATCGGTAAAACCCTTGAAACCTATATGCGGCTTGGGCTTGCGATGAACGATGCCTTCGTCGTTTGTTGGCATTCTAAATATATTTATAACTTAGAACGCCCTGAAACATTCATCAAAAAGGTGTTTAACCCCAATTGGGAACCATTGGGTCATGCGCCGCCTTTCCCTTCCTATCCGTCGGGTCATGCAACCGTTGCGGGGGCGGCAAATGTGGTTTTGACAAATTTATATGGCGAAAACTATGAGATGACGGATAACAGTCACAAAGGCAGAACAGAATTTAATAGCACACCTCGTCATTTTCATTCCTTCAAAGAGATGGCTTATGAAGATGCTTTTTCGCGCATACCACTTGGCGTTCATTTCAGAATGGATTGTGATGAAGGCTTGCGATTAGGTACTTTGATAGGAAAAAAGTATAATCAATTGGATTGTAATAATAAGCAAGTTAAGTGATTGAACCGCAAATCAATAAAAAATAGCCTCATCCGAAGGAATCGAATGAGGCTTGCGATATGAATGATATATAATATTCTTAATCTACATTGTCGTGCAAAAATGAATTGCCGCTTGTTTTCAATTCATCGTTTTCATCAATTGACCAGCCCGACATCATCTTTTCAGAAGAATGTTGAACAGAATCCAATTTAACACCCCGACGCAAGTAAGCGGGCTCATTTTCCATTTCGATAATCGTCTGTGGATTACTCAATTTCAATGTATTCACACTTGAACGCAAACGCTCCCTACGTGCTTGTTCTTGAACCAAACGACGGCGGCGGTCTTCTTCGTTTCCTTTGTCTTCAACCTTAACAGGCTGTTGGGATTGCGAATGTGTTTGTGGTGCATTGAACACAGGCGATTTCGGCTTTGAAAAACGTTCAGATTCAAACTCTATAACAGAATTTGACCCCTCAGTATTGTCAAAGCCAAACCCGAAAAAATCGGGTTTTTTGTCTTTTTTGACGGTATCCTCGTCTAATGAAACGACAATTTTACCATCATTACGACCATGTTGAACATTAGGAGCCAAGCGGCTTTCAAAACCCGTTGCGATGACTGTTACAGCGACTTTGTCACCCAAAGTATCGTCATAACAGTTACCCCAAATGAGGTTGGCTCCTTCGCCTGCTTCTTCTTGAACAAATTCTGTGACGCTGAAAATTTCGTCCATCGTCACTTCCTTCGTTCCGCTCGTTATATTTACAAGGATGTGTTTCGCTCCTTGAATGTTGTTGTCTTCCAATAAAGGCGACGACAAAGCAGCATCAACCGCTTTCAAAGCGCGATTTTCGCCTTCTGCTAAGCCAATGCCCATTATTGCCACACCTGAACCACGCATGACTGTATTGACATCTTCAAAGTCAACGTTGACATAACCCGGAACGGTGATGATTTCAGCAATGCCTTTTGCAGCCGTCGTCAAAATATTGTCCGCTTGTGCGAAAGCATGAGAAACCGACATATTGCCATAAATCTGGCGGAGTTTGTCGTTGGAGATAACGATGATGGTATCAACGTTTTTCTTCAACTCTTCCAAACCATCAGTGCCCTGTGTGACACGTTTTTTACCTTCAAAAGTAAAAGGTAAAGTAACGATGGCAACGGTCAAAATGCCCATTTCCTGCGCTGTTTTTGCAATGATTGGTGCAGCACCTGTACCTGTTCCACCGCCCATACCAGCCGTAATGAACAGCATTTTAGTGCCATTTTCAAGATAACGTTTGACATCTTCAATGCTTTCAAGGCAGGCTTGCTTACCACGTTGTGGTTGTGAACCTGCGCCCAAACCTGCTGAAACGGAAGGTCCCAGTTGGATGCGTGTCGGCACGGGACTTAGCTCCATTGCCTGAGAGTCTGTATTGCAAATAGCAAAATCAACGCCGATGATGCCTTGCTTATACATGTGCGTGACTGCATTCGAGCCGCCACCGCCAACACCTATAACCTTTATGATAGATGGTTCTTCTTGTTTGAAATTAAAAACCATTGTTGTTCTGTTTAAGAATTAATGAATTATGGTTTCATAGTTAAAAACATTGATTGACAATGTTCTATACTGCTTTAAAAATGACTTTATCATAAATATTTTTCAAAGAAAAATTCTTCCCTAAAATGCGAATACGTTCATTCATGTCGTAATAATCCGTATTCAACCATTCGTTAGGTCGTTTTGTCCTTGAAAAAACGGTAATATAAGGCTTGTCTTGTTCTACAAAAACAATGTGTTGCAAAGAAGGCATAGTTTTATAGCAAGGCAATTTATTTCTTATATCAAACTCTTTCGTGGATTTTGAAAAAACCTCAACAATTACTGACGGATTACTCGTTGCAGTCATTGTTTTTTTATAATGATGCAATACAATTTCACCGTGAACAACATGTAAATCAGGCTCAAAAATATCATTACTTTTTTCAACATAAACAGGACGATTGCTACCGAAGCAACGGAATGTTGTTCTATCAAGTTGTGAATTGAACAACCATGAAAGATTGTCAATTATAGTTTCATGACTTAATGCGCCATAACTCATAGTGCCAACGATTTGATTATCATAGTATTCAATCTTAAATTCTGGTAATTCAATCAATGACCAGAATTCCTCCTTCGTCGCAGGAATCCAAACCAATTCATCTGTTGCGCTGAATCTTTCGCGCAAATATTCTGCTGTTAATGGTGCGGTGGCTATTGCTGTCATTTTAATTCAATTTTTGACAAAAATAAGCAATTTTTCAAAATTAAACGGCGTAATTATTATAGCAAAATTTCATCTCATCACACTGCCTAATAAGTAAAAGAATAAGCATATAAATAAGATTGACCCTAAAATCAACCCGTAACCTAAAATAAACTTTTTCTTTGAATTTAAAATAAAAGAAATAAACAACTGTAATGTAAACAGAATCAATAAAACTATAACTGAATTCGTGAGAAACAACAAACTATAATAAACAAAAACTGTAATCATGGCTACGCACAATGTTTTTATAACAGCTTGAATATTTTTCATACCCCCTCAGTATTTTACCTTATTTCAAATCCACATCAGGTTCTGCTTCAAACCATTCTTTCGTCTTTTTGAATATACTTTCTAACCATTTACCGCCTTGAGGTTGCGTTCTTTCATCCACACTAGGATTTTCGAATTTGACAGTTTCTAAAACGGTTTCAACTACTGGTTTTTCTTCAACAGGCGGACGTGAACGGACATTCTCCTCTTCAAAAGCAATGCCATTTAGCAATAAACCAATCGCAGTTGAGTAAATAGGGCTTGCCACCTGTTCTGTATAACCATGACCGAGATGCTCAATTGGAACACCGATGCGCGTGCTCATGCCCGTATGGAATTCGCATAATTTTTCAATGTCACGAAGCAAAGAACCACCACCCGTCAATACGATGCCACCAATAAGTTTGCGCTCGTAACCAGAACGGCGGATTTCCCAGACCACGTAGTCGAAAATCTCCTCCATACGTGCTTGTATAATACGTGCGAGGTTCTTTTCGCTTATTTCTTTGTAGTCACGACCTTTGATGCCCGGAATCGTAATGATACGGTTATCATACACTTCTTCTGACATCGCTGCGCCAAATTTCACCTTCAAGGCTTCAGCTTGATGTTGCATAACGGTACAACCTTCTTTGATATCAGAAGTAATGACGTTACCACCAAAAGGAATGACTGCTGTATGGCGAATGATACCTTCTTGGAAAATAGTGATGTCTGTTGTACCACCACCAATGTCAACAAGTGCAATACCAGCTTCTTTTTCTTCATCGCTTAAAACAGCAACAGCTGAAGCAATGGGTTCTAAAGTCATGCTTTCGACTTTCAAAGTTGTGCGCTCGACACAACGATGAATGTTGTTCGATGCTGAAATTTGACCAGTGATGATGTGGAAGTTCGCCTCAAGACGGACACCACTCATACCAATCGGGTCGGTGATGCCTTGTTCATTGTCAACGGTGTACTCTTGGGGAATAACATGCAGAATCTTATCGCCAGGAGGCAATACAAGTTTGTGCATATCATTCATAAGCCGTTGAATGTCTTTTTGGCTGATTTCGGTGTGGTCGTTATCACGAGTGAGGATACCCCGATGTTGTAAGCTTTTGATGTGTTGACCAGCGATGCCCACATGTACATGTGTGAACTTCGCTTTAGCCATACGCTCTGCTGAGGAGACAGCTTCATGAATAGCATTGACGGTCTTTTCGATATTCGTTACAACGCCGCGCATTACGCCAACGCTATCTACTTTACCGACACCAAGAATTTCTAATTTGCCGTGTTCGTTTTTACGACCAGCGATGGCACATACCTTTGTTGTACCAATGTCGAGAGCAACTACAAGGTCTGTAGTCGTCGGCATTTGTTGCTCATTCATATCGCAAAAGTTTTGTTTCGAATACTTGCGTACCCGACTGTTAATTATAGCGTTTCAATATCCAACTGTTTATTTGATACTGTTTTTTCCTATTTATTTGTTGACTATTACGGATGTTTTAATATGAAAAATCCATCTTTTGATGAATAACAATCAACTTAAAAATCTGTAAATCAACTAATTGTGGAGATTCGTTGTGCAAAAGTAAGTGCTTAAATCATCTTTATCTACTGCAAAGAAGAGTAATTTTTCAGATTTAAAAAAACTTTATGCACAAAAAATTGAAAATCAATGAAGCAAAGTATGGTATGGCAGAAAAATATATCTGTTATTGAGAAAGTCTGTGCTTTGTTCCGTGTAGTTTTACAATTTGCTTACAAAGCTATGGATTTATGCAGAACACTCAAACTTTTTTATGCATAAAATTGTAATTTTTAAAATTTTTATTTAAAAACAAGAAAATTGGCAGAATATTTGAACGGTTTACCCCTGCTTTTTTGTATTTCAACAAACATTTTATCATTCAAGCTTGATAAATGTCACCCTTCCATTTCTTCCTTTAACAGTATATCGTATAATATGCGTGTGTGTTTGCCGCAATAAAAGGTTTTGTTATCTATGCTCGTAATGGGTGCAATACGCTTCGTACTGCCCGTCATAAAGACTTCATCTGCATCCATTACTTCTGTTAGTGAAACGGTTCGAACTTCAACAGGCATCACCTTTGGTGCAAATTGTAAAATATGTTTACGAGTGATACCCCTCAGTACGCCCACATCGGGCGTAATAAGAATACCATTTTTTACGATAAAAATATTACTCCTTGACGATTCTGTAATGTGCCCATTGGTATGATACAAAACATCATCAGATGCCGATAAGTGCAAATGCGCGATAACAGAAATGGGTTTTGCATAATTGATACTCTTAATTTCAGCCAATTCGCGTTGATGCTCCACAGTCATCAGTTTCAATCCTTTCTCAAAAGGGTGCATTTTAAAAGGTTTAGCAACCATAAATAGATTGGGAATTTCGGCTGGCGTATAACCATCAATAGAGTAACCTCCTGTACATACAAGTTTGACTCCCAATAGATTGTGGTGATTCAGTCGAATCAATTCTAATATATTGCGCCGCAACTCCTCACGTGAATATGGGACTTTTAACCCTAATAGCCATGTTGAGTTTTCAAACCTATCCAAATGGTCTTCCATAAAAATAGGGCGACCATCAATTGCTTTAAAAAAATCGAACACGCCATACCCCCTCAGTAATGCGAGGTCTGTGATGTTCAAATTGGCATTTTCAATGGGCAATATATTGCCGTTTAAGAAAGCATATTCTGTCATAATTTATATTTTTTTATTGCAAAAACCTCCACCTCCAGGTGTTTTAATTACAAAGGTATCACCAGCTTGTAAATTAGCCCCGTCAATGCCGCCTATTTTTTTCTTTTCCCCATTTTTTAAAAGCAAATATTGTTGACCAACTTTCCCATTTTTACCACCATTAAGCCCAAACGGTGCAACTTTTCTATGTTGCGTCAAAACCGATAGTTCCACATTTTCTAAAAATGTCAATTGTCGGACAATGCCATTTCCACCTTTAAATAACCCTTTTCCACCTGAATTAGGCCTTATTTTAAACAAATCTAAGCGAACGGGATAGCGGAACTCCAAAATTTCAGGATCCGTTATCCGCGTATTTGTCATGTGTGTATGCACCGCATCTGTGCCATCGAAACCATTACCAGCACCGCTCCCCCCACAAATCGTTTCGTAATAACCAAAAGTCTCGTTGCCGAAAAGCACATTATTCATCGTGCCTTGCCCACAGGCGATGAGGTTCAAAGCCTTCAAAATCGTATCTGTTAACCTTTGACTCGTTTCAACATTGCCACCAACGACGGCTGGACACCCCTCAGTATCAGAAGTGAAATTTGGGTTTAAAATAGAGTTTTCAGGTAAAATGAGTTCAACATTTTTCATAAAACCTTCATTCAAAGGTATGTTTTCAGAAACCAACAAACGTAAAACATAAATGACTACAGAGTTGACAATAGCTGGAGTTGCATTCAAATTGCCCTTATGAACAGATGACGTTCCTGTAAAATCAAAGACGATTTTTTCTCCAAACGTAATGTTAACTTTTAATAAAGTACCATCATCAAGTTCTTCTTCAGCGGCAAAAGAATTGACGGGGTGACTCAAAGTCACCCCGTCAATGTGTTCTGCGCAAAAAACTGAAATCGCATTTTTCAATTTTTCAGCCGAATATTGCTTCAATTCCTGCATATAATAATGTACCAAGTTCTGCCCGTGTTCAGTTACTAATTTTTGTAAAGCCGTTACTCCGTTAAGGTTTGCTGCTAATGCGGCATTTAAATCAGCTAAATTTTCAGAAAGCGAACGGGTAGGGTATCGGTCATTTTGAAGTTTATAACTGATTGGCTGCCAATCAGCTACGCCGTTTTTTACTAAATACATGGGTTCAATAATAACACCTTCTTCAACCAACCGAGTGGCATTAGGCGGCATTGAAGCTGGACGAATGCCGCCAATTTCAGAATGATGACAACGATTGGCGACAAAACCGATCAAAATACCCCCCTCAGTAAAAACGCTTGAAATCAACGTCACGTCGGGCAAATGAGAGCCGCCAAAAGCAGGATGATTGGTGACAACTGTATCGCCTTTTTCGATTTTTATATATTTTAAAACTTCTCTTACACAAACCCCTAAACTGCCTAAATGCACTGGAATATGTGGCGCATTGGCTATCAAATAACCATCGGCATCCAACAAAGCGCAGCTAAAATCAAGTCGTTCTTTTACATTTACACTCAAGGCAGTGCGTTGCAACATTGCACCCATATTTTCAGCGATACTTGTAAAACGATTCGTAAACAGTTCTAAATCAATGGTTTTTGAATGTTTGTTGACAGTGAGCGGGTGACTTGAAGTCACCCGCTCACTGTCTCGATGAATAATTGCTGTTTCGTTCTTATCTATTGTCAAAGCATAACCGTCTTCAATTACAGTTGTCGAAAAACTATCAAGTAGTAATGCAAAGCCTTCAATCGTTGCGCCTTTGTTCAAATCATCTCTAAAAAAAACAGGTACTTCAGTCCATATTTTGTTAACCAAAGCCTTGATTTTATGCCTAAAATTAGGTTTATACTGAGGGGGGGGATTCTTATTGGAAACCGAATTAACGAACACAGAATTGTCGATTTCCGAAGCAATAACACGTATACTTTCTACTTCAATCGCTCTATTTTCGACCCAATGTCCGAATGTTTTTTGATATGTGTCTTTAAAATTTTGTTCAAAATGAGTATCAAAATCAAGCTCAATTGTCGCATCTTGTCCTTGTAAACGACAAAAAATAAGCGACTTTTTAATAAAAACAGCACTTTTTTCAACGCCTTCGGCAATGATTTTAAGAGTGGCTATTGTGGCAATTTTTTCAAATTCAATTTCTAATTTTTCAAACGGCATATCATAAACGGTTTGTAATATTTGTTGCTCTGCAAATCGCTCAATAGGCGCATTCAGAATACCATAAGCAGACAACAAACCCGCATATTTAGGAACAATAATCGTCGTCATTCCAAGCAATCGAGCCATGCTGCAAGCGTGCAAACCACCTGCGCCACCAAAAACCAACAGTGCATACTGAGGGGGGGCATAACCTTTTGAGACCGATATTTTGCGAATTGCATCAGCCATGCGCTCATTTGCGATTGTTAGAAAACCTATTAAGATTTCCTCCGCCAAAATTTCCTTGCCAATTTTTTCTTTGATAAACAATTGTAAATCAATGAGTTTATCTTTTGCTGCTTCTGGGAAAACAGGTATGCCAAACTGTGAAGCGTCGAGCCGACCAAGCAATAAATTCACATCAGTGATTGTCAAAGGTCCTCCCGCACCGTAGCAAGCTGGACCAGGCGAAGCACCCGCACTTTCAGGTCCGACACATAGTTTTATGCCATCAAAATAACAAACCGAGCCACCGCCTGCTGCCACAGTTTCAATATTGAGGGTAGGAGAAAAGACCGTTGCATTGCGAATTGTCATATCAAAACGATAATCAAAATCATTATCAAAACGTGCCACATCGGTACTCGTTCCACCCATATCGAAGGTGATCAATCGCTCAAAACCGCTTTGCCGACCTATCGCTGCTGCACCAACAACGCCGCCTGCGGGTCCACTTAGTAGGCTGTCTTTAGGCATAAAAAAATCGGCATGAACTAGGCTGC
The DNA here is from genome assembly GCA_043772905.1 of Saprospiraceae bacterium. Lineage (GTDB taxonomy): Bacteria > Bacteroidota > Bacteroidia > Chitinophagales > Saprospiraceae > JAAFJT01. Next base: position 57,996 of record JAYVFS010000336.1, read on the forward strand.
CTGCGCTCGTCATTACCCGCAATGCATCTGACGGTAGTTTTTGAATAATTTTTTTCAAATAATCATGTAAAATAGGGGCGAGGTAGGCATTAACAACGGTCGTTTGTGCACGAGGAACGAATTTGATTTGTTGCGACAATTCAGACGAAATAGAGACATAATCGAAGTGCTTTTCTAAAACTTTTTTTAAAGCCGCTTCATGCATCGGATTGCGATAAGCGTGCATAAAGGCAACGGCAATAGATTCTATTTTTTGATTTTTTAATCGTTGAATAATTTCATCTAAATCATTGATATTCAAAGGTTTTAAGACGTTGCCTTTAGCATCTAATCTTTCTGAAATTTCAACCCCCTCAGTATAAAGTGAGTTGGTTTTAATGATGTTTAAAGCAAAAAGATCTGGACGTTGTTGCGTCCCAATCGTTAAAATATCAGCAAAACCTTGTGTGGTCAAAAAAGCTGTTTTTGCGCCTTTTTCTTCAAGCAAAGCGTTTGTGCCGCGTGTTGTTCCGAGCCTCAAAGTAAGGTTTGGAAACGGTTCATCAATGGCAGTTTGTGTTATCAAACGGGCGGCAAGTATGGGTGCTTCTTCATCGGCGGTGATATCAAAGGCTATTTTTTTTCCAAAAAATTCAGGGGGCAACGGTTTATCCAGAATGATGATTTTTCGAGCAGCGTCATAGTTTTTTATGTAAAAATCAGGCAAATTACTGAGGGGGGTATTGAGCAACCGAAAACGATAGTGCTTAAAAATATCGCGTCGAGCCATCCATGAATTTTGAACAATAAACGTCTGTTCATCAATCCATTCAAGGATTGAACCACGTAAAGTACTGTTACTCAATACCTTGCAAGTGTGTGTGTCGCCATCTTGATTGACGGCAATGCAGTCCGTAAAAGTGCCACCTGTATCAACGGCAATGAGGAAATGTATCACAGATTTAAATTGAGTTTTTAGATTTTAAAGATTGATTTTTTGAACATTACTTTTTTTGTCATTCTGAACGGAGTGAAAAAATATTTGTAAATCATTGAAAATGAATCATTTATTTAGATTCTTTCAGCTTCTTTAGAATGACAAGATGCAATATTATCATTTCAGAGTGACTAAATAATAAACAAAGCCTTGTATAGTCCAAATAGCTTATTAATTTTGCACCAAATAAAAAATAGGATTAATTATGGAAGATTTTAAAATGACTAATTTCAGCAGCAAACATGCGATTTATTTTGCTATTTCTATGGTGGCTATTATTGCTTTCCTGATATTTTTACCACAGTTTTTTTGGGTAGTATTACCTTTTGTTTGTACGTTTTTCGTTCAAATGATGGGCTGGATGTAGTAAAAGCGCGTTTGCTTCAATAAAAAAAGCGAGAGTCGAATATGACTACTCGCTTTTTTATTTTCTTTAATTCCGAAAGTATGAATATTTTAGCGAATTAAAAAAACATAACGAAAAATGGAAAATCAAAACAACCAAAAACAAGTCTGGTTTACGGTCATCGTCGCGGCACTCGGCTACTTTGTAGATATTTTTGATCTGCAACTTTTTAATGTCATCGGCAAGCAAAGTTTAGGACCCAAGGGTTTAAACTTGTCGCCTGATCAAGTAGATTATTTCTACGATTTTGTACTCTTCAATTATCAAATGGGAGGAATGCTCATTGGTGGTTTGGTTTGGGGCATTATGGGCGACAAATTGGGGCGGAAATCGATACTTTTTGGCTCCATTCTCATCTATTCACTTGCCAATTTTGCCAATGGCTTTGTGACAGATACGACTACTTATTCGATATTACGCTTTATCGCGGGCTTTGGTTTGGCGGGCGAATTGGGTGCGGCGATAACTTTAGTTGCCGAGTTGATGACGAAAGAAAATCGAGGTTGGGGTACAGTTGTCATCGTTTCTATGGGTGCATTAGGTGCAGTGGCTTCGGCGACAATCAGTAAAAATTTTAGTTGGCAAACATCTTATTTTGTCGGTGGCGGCTTGGGTTTGATGCTGTTATTATTGCGATTTGGTACATTTGAGTCTGGTATGTTCGAAAACCTGAAAAATACTGAGGGGGTCTCAAAAGGGAATTTTTTCTCCCTTTTTACCAATAAAGAACGGTTTGTTAAATACGTTTGGTGCATCTTGTTGGGTGTGCCGATTTGGTACACTTTAGGCATTCTTATTAAGTTTTCACCTAAAATTGCAGAATCAACAGGCGTTTTAGGTAAAGTGAGTGTGGCAGACGCTGTGATGTATGCCTATATCGGTTTGTCCTTTGGCGATTTGGTGTGTGGTTGGTTGAGTCAAGTATTTGCGAATCGCCGCAGAGTTGTTGCAGGGTTTATAGTAGCTTGCATGGCTTTGAGCACCGCGATGATGTATATGGAAGGCTTGAGTGTTACGGCATTTTACGTAGTATGCTTTCTGTTAGGAACGACTTCGGGCTATTGGGGCTTGTTTGTGACGATAGCGAGCGAACAATTTGGAACAAATCTTCGGGCGACTGTAACGACGACTGTACCTAATTTTGTACGTGGCTCGGTCATCATCATTACCTTAGCATATAAGAGCTTTGAGGCCGAAGGTGGTGCGATTGCGGGGGCAACTTGGGTGGGTCTAGTGTGTTTTGCCTTGGCTTTTGTGGCTATTTGGCAGTTAAAAGAGACTTTTGGTAAGGATTTGAATTATTATGAAAACAGTTAAAACTCATGGCAAAAAAAGCATCTGCAACACCTGACCCACGTTTTGAAGTTCTGCGTATGTTGACAGAAGTTCAAAAAGATAAATTGCTGCTAAAACTTTTTCGTAAAGACCCGTTATTGGTTGAAAAACTCGCCTATGAGTTTTTTGAAGACAAAAGTGATTTAAATAAACGGGTCAATGACATCAAACAGAACATTGATAAATATTTGACTCTTAAATATGTCCCTTGGGATACGCCTGGCGATTTGATGATGCAAATGCGTTCTCTAAATGCCATGATAACAGAGCATGTGAAAATAACAAAGGACAAACATGGTGAAATTGAGTTAACAATTTTGCTACTCAACACCGCTTTTGAGCGTTTTTGGACGATGCTGAATCAGAAAAAACCGCGTGCACAGACGTTTTCAAAATATGTGGTGACGCGCACATTGAAAGTACTTCAATTGTTGCAAAAAATGCACCCTGACAATGACTTGGATTTTAAAGCAGATTTGAATCGGTTGTTGGCGTATTTATATGCGTATTCGCCGACTTCACATCTTGCAAAAGACGAAAAGCTACCCCCTCTGTATTTTCGTTAAAGTAAGGGCAAAATCTAAAAAAAATCCAATCAAAATTTTTACTTTTGCCCCATATTTGCCTTTAAAGGGGTCTGCCGAAGTGGCGAAATTGGTAAACGTGCACGTCTCAGAAGCGTGTGCCGAAAGGCTTGGGAGTTCGAGTCTCCTCTTCGGTACTTAGTTGAAAAACAAAGAGTTGTGAATTTAATTATTCACAACTCTTTTATTTTTTTTGCGATTTACTTGATGAGTAATAAATGACTGTCTATTGATTATCAATTATTTATGAATGATTCTAATTCTTCACAACCCCAATCGGAAAATCATTCCCATATCCATAACTCGCAGGATACTGAGGGGTGCCTTTGTACTTAGCTGTAATCTCTGGCACTTGTTCTTGAAGATATGCATCCAATTCTTTGACGGTGATTTTTTTATCGCCTGTATCCGCTTTTCCGGATAAGGCTTCTAACAAAACATACGTGAATATACCATGCCCTAATTGAGTAAATTCTGAAGCAAATTGCTCACTGCCCGAAGCCGTGAGCCAATGTGTACCTGTCGCGCGAGCGAGTTGTGCAATCGCTTTTTCTTCGGCTGCACCACGCGCCGCAACGACTTGATTCAAGGCACCTGCCGATTGGCAAGCATCGAGGATGAACAACTGTTTTTGAGCCTTTATATCTTTTGAATATTGTTGCAACTGATTGGCACTCAATCCTTTTTGTGAAAGCGCACCATCTGCACCATAAAGTTGCGTCACATCGGTTGGGACTAAATAAAACTCTTTTTTGTCATTCATAACACCATGACCCGCGTAGTAAAAAATGAAAACATCTTTGGCCGTTGCCGTTGTTTTTATCTTATCCAAGGCATTTGCAATATTCTCTTTTGTGGCTTTATCGTCGCCTATAAACACCACATTTGTTTTACTGAAAATACTTGAGCCACCTTTTTCAATCGCTTCTTTAAAACTTGTGGCATCAGCCGTGGCGTAATTCAAATTATACTTTGGATTTTTATATTTATTGATGCCAATGACCAATAAATGCAGTTGGATACCCCCCTCAGTACCCCCAACCCCAGAGGGGGGAACTTTTGGTGCTTTATAAACAATCGACATTTCAGCGGGTGCGCTTTCCGTCCTTTGGCTGTTGAAAGCCAATGCTTTGAATTTATTTGAACCGTCGTTTAGAACAACAGTGAATGTTTTTGTCAACGATTTGACCCCCTCAGTATTATCATCGGCAACAACCAAATTTCGGGTCGTTTGTACCAATTTTCCATTTTGAAAAAGGCGTATTTCCGTCACAACATCGGAAGGGCAATCGGCTTGTATTTTTAAGGTTATTTGCTCTTTATCAGAATTATAGCTTGGAATATCGTCATCAACAATCAAATTTCGTTGTTGATTGTCAATTGACATTTTTATGGTCGGCGCGGTTTTCAGCGTATTAATATCTACGGGTGTCGGCTCAAATTTATCTTCTTCTAAAATTCTACTCAATAATTTTGGCGTATAAAACTTCTCAAAAAGCGCATTTAAAGGAATTATTTCATCATTTTTGACATAATACATCTTCTCCAATGCGCCTTGTGTCGCATCAAAACGACCATCCCGAGTTGTCACCACCCAATCTTTTCCATTTTGAAAAGTGACTAAACGAGCGACTACTTTTTTTTGAGCAATATTATAAATGTGAATAGAATTGTCTTCATAAAGCGCCGCAATAAAGTTGTTGTTTTTAAAAAAACATAAATTTTTGGGGTGAAAATACATGTGGCTCATGTCTGATATTTTAGTTTTTGATACCAAATCATAGACATAAATATTGTTACCGATAGCATAGGCACCTTTAGTACCATCTGAAGAAATAGTGCCAGATCTTGTGTTGCCGTTGTATGTATTCGCGACGAGTTTTCCTA
>JAYVFS010000337.1:0-22596 GCA_043772905.1 Saprospiraceae bacterium
CAGCACAAGCTGTTTGTTCGGCTTCGCGTTCGGCTTTACTGACGGGGTGTTATCCGAATCGTATCGGCTTTTCGGGCGCGCTGTTCCCCGGAGCAAAAGTGGGCATCAGTTCAGAGGAAATGACGATTGCTGAATTGTTGAAGCAAAAAAACTACGCCACCGCTATTTTTGGCAAATGGCATTTGGGTGACGATAAAAAATTCTTACCGCTACAACACGGCTTCGATGAATATTTTGGGATTCCCTATTCCAATGATATGTGGCCCGTCAATTACGATGGAAAACCCGCGACGAGCGAGCAAAATAAATACCGCTTCCCGCCGCTGCCTTTGATAGATGGCAACGACAAAGCAGACGAAGTAAAAACACTTGAAGATCAAGGACTTCTAACCAAACGATACACAGAACGAGCAGTCAATTTTATCAAAAAAAACAAAAACAAACCGTTTTTCCTTTATGTGCCTCATTCTATGCCGCATGTGCCGATTAATGCTTCACCTGCGTTCAAAGGTAAAAGCAAACAAGGCTTGTATGGCGATGTGATGATGGAAATGGATTGGTCAGTCGGTGAAATCCTGAAAGCATTGAAAGACAATGGTTTAGACAATAATACGCTCGTCATTTTCACCAGCGACAACGGACCTTGGTTGAATTTTGGCAACCATGCAGGTTCAACAGGCGGCTTGCGCGAAGGCAAAGGCGTATCGTTTGAAGGCGGCTTACGTGTGCCGTGCATCATGCGTTGGAAAGGTACGATGCCAGGAGGTTTGGTGTGCAATCAATTGACCTCTACAATTGACATTTTGCCAACCATTGCAGCGATTTGTGATGTAAAATTGCCTAAAAACCGCATTGATGGCGTGAATATGCTGCCGATACTGAGGGGGGATATGGACAATCAGCCACGCAAATATTTCTATTATTATTATCGTCGCAACGATTTACAAGCCGTCAGAAGGGATAATTGGAAACTCGTTTTGCCACACAATGGACGCTCTTACGTCGGTCAATTGCCTGGTGACGATGGCTTTCCAGGACCTTCGCCCGAAAATTTCCCATATCCACAAGGCTTGTACGACCTTCGGCGTGACCGTGCCGAAGCCTACGATGTGCAGGCAAAATATCCTGAAATACTCGCAGAATTATTGAAAGTTGCTGAAGAAGCTCGAGAGGACTTAGGCGATGATATTACTAAAAGAGAAGGCAAAAACAGGCGACAAAGTGGGCGAATAGAGTAGAAAACACTTATTGGTAAAGAAGGCAAGTAAAAATTCCTTATATTTGAATGTGGTACATTGATTTGATATTGATGACCACTCCGGGCTTATTTTTTTTAATTGCTCAATATTTACCAATGATGAAAAAGATACTGTTTTTTTTAGCCTTTTGCTCTTTTTTCCTTGAATCCATTGCCCAACAACGCCTCAACAGCGACATAAAAGGCATTCTTTATAACAAAGAAAAGGCATTGGATGCACGTATTTTAACGCAAGGATGGGCTGCTGATGTCTATTTAGGCACATTGAAAACGTATTACAAAACACAGTATTACCGCTTCGGCATCGGCAATTTGACGCATCCTAAAGAGAAAAGAACGCCTACGGAATACGTTGCCACAGGTTTTAGTACGGGCGTAAGGCATTATAGATATGGCAAACAAAACTATCTTTATACCCTACACGGTGGTTTAGGCATGAAACATTATTATACCGAAAAAGCGAAGCGCAAAGGCGTGTCATTAGCGATGAATTATTCAGGCGGCATCATTGCGGGGTTGTTGATTCCCTATTATTTAGATGTGTCCGACCCTCAAAAAAAAGGGAATTCAAGCCTAATCCGATACTCTGATAAAACGGCGGCTCTTTTTTTAAACCGTCAATATATAAGAGGGAAGGGGGGCGTTTTAAAAGGCTTAAAAGAGATGTCTGTTGTTCCCGGTGCTTATGCCCAAGTCGGTGTGCATTTAGATTGGGGTGCATTTGATGAATTCCTGCATGCCGTCGAGGTCGGTGTTCAATTGCAGGTTTTTCCTAAAAAAATGCCCATTATGATTATTGAAGACAATAAACCTTATTTTTTCAATCTTTATCTATCCCTTCAAATTGGGAAAAGAAATTAAAATCATGTATTGGATACCCCGCAGTATTCAAACTAATTAATTCTAAATATGAAAAGTCTTATTTTACTACAATTTTTATGTTTGCCTTTTTTATTAAATGCACAGCAGACACCACACATCATTCCGCAACCCCTCAGTATGGAGGTGAAAAATGGTCATTTTTTGATAGATAAAAACGTATATATCAAAGCCAATTTTAAGGATAAAGCAACGGCTGATGTTGTCCGTTTTTTTACGAATTATGTCCGACAGACTACAGGTTTTTCCTTATCAGGAAATGCCGTTAAAAGCAAGGTTATTGAATTTAAAATAGAAAAAATAAGCGAAATAGGCGAGGAGGGCTACACCCTTTTGGTCAAACCGAACAGCATTTTAATAAAAGCCAATACGTCAAAAGGCTTGTTTTATGGCGTGCAAACCTTGATACAAACGCTGCCTTTTACACGCACCAATCAAGTGCCGCAGATACCGTGTTTGGAAATTAAAGACTCGCCTCGTTTTGCATGGCGGGGTTTTATGCTCGATGTCAGCCGCCATTTTTTTGCTCCTGATATGATAAAAGAAGTGATTGACCTGTTGGCAAGCTATAAAATGAACGTTTTTCATTGGCATTTGACCGACGGCACGGCTTGGCGTTTAGAAATTAAAAAATATCCTAAACTCACCGAACAAGCCGCTTGGCGCATAGATGAATGGGGTAAACTGAGGAATTGGGCAGATGTGGCGTTCAATGCCGATAGAAACAAAGCGACTTATGGCGGCTATTACACCCAAGACCAAGTAAAAGAGATTGTGGCGTATGCCAAAGCGCGAAATATTACGGTTGTTCCCGAAATTGAAATGCCCGGACATTCGCAAGCGGCGATGGCTGCGTATCCCGAATTGTCGTGCCACCCCTCCCTACATTTTGGTACCACAGGTGATTTTAAGGCGAGTAAAGTGGAAGGTAATTATTGCCCAGGCAATGATGCCGCGTTTACATTTTTAGAAAACGTTTTGACCGAAGTCATTGCGATTTTTCCTTCAACTTACATCCACATCGGCGGCGATGAAGTCGAAAAAGACAGTTGGAAAAAATGCGCCAAATGTCAAGCCCGTATGAAAACGGAGGGTTTGAAAAATGAAAATGAGCTGCAAAGCTATTTCATTCGCCGCATCGAAAAGTTTTTAACTGCTAAAAAACGCAAGTTGATTGGTTGGGACGAAATCTTAGAAGGCGGTCTCGCACCCGAAGCTACGGTGATGAGTTGGCGCGGCGAAGCGGGCGGTATTGAAGCGGCTAAAATGAAGCACAATGTCGTCATGTCGCCCGGAACACCTTGTTATTTTGACCATTATCAAGGCGACCCCGAAACCGAACCACGGGCTTTTGGCGGTTTTAATACCTTGAAAAAAGTCTATCACTACGAACCCATTCCTGCCGAAATGACTGCTGAAGATGCGAAATACGTGTTGGGTGCACAAGCCAATCTGTGGACAGAGATGATTAGTACACGTGAAGGGGCTGAATATATGATTTTGCCGCGCCTTCTTGCCTTATCAGAGGTGTTGTGGTCGCCCAAAACGCAGCGCAATTGGCTCGATTTCAATCAACGGTTGCAACCACATTTGGTCGGTTTTGAGCAAAAAGGGCTACATTATTCAAAGGGAAATTACAAAGTAGATATAAAACCATTGGTTGAAAATGGTAAAATTTCCATCTCTTTGGAGACCGAAAATACTGAGGGGGTGCTTTATTACACCACTGATGGCACGATGCCCTCCATCGGCAGCACCAAATATGAAACGCCATTTGAAGTGAACAAAGCGATGACTGTAAAAGCGGCTTTGGCTTTGAACAATCAAATAATGAGTGCCAAACCTGCCGAACAATCTTTTACAATCAATAAAGCGACGGGTAAAAACGTGTAATATGCCACACCTTTTAACAAAAATTATGCTGCGAATGGTGCAAATACCTTAACCGATGGTTTCAGAGGTACAAAAGAACACGGCAAACAATGGCACGGCTTCGCCAGCAAAGACATGGTTGCGACAATTGATATAGGCGCAGCGACGACAGCCAGCAGCATCACAATTGGCTGTTTGCAAAATTATGGTTCATGGATATTTTTCCCGCAATGGGTCAAGTTTGAAGTGTCCGAAGATGGGCAAAATTTCACGGAAATAAAAACGGTTCAAAATACGATTCCACCTATTTCAGGACCTACTCAACTACAAGATTTTAAGATTCAATTTGCAGAGCAAAAGGTTAAAACCATTCGCATAACCGCTAAAAACTTAGGCGTTTGCCCGAAAGGACATCCTGGCGAAGGAGGGGCGGCTTGGCTTTTTGTAGATGAGGTGTTATTGGATTAGGGATGCAAAAATAGACCCCTCAGTATTTTGAAAAAATCATAAAGAAACATCAAAAGAATATGAGATTATTTAAAAAAGCAGTCGGTATCTTATTCCTTTTTATCAATTGGATGTGTATTCAATCATCACCTAAGACGCTTGAAAATAATGTATCAAATGAAAATCATTTGAATGAAGGCATTGATAGTCAATTAATTAAGAATAACTACCGCACGATTAAACTATATTTTTGGTACACAGACGAGACTCATTTTGACTCTTACAAAGGATATATTGTGCGAATTGGTAATAATGAATTTACGCTAAGTAAAGACACTTTGACTTTGGTTTTACCGCAGCAAAATATTGATACTATTTTTACAAAATTGGTAGGAGAAAAACAGTTTAAAGTTTATCGTCTGTTAAAATTTAAAAATAACGAAACTTATAAATTACGTGTGAACAGCTGTTCCGATATTGATTATTTTCAACCACAAAAAGACACAAAAGGAAGCGATTTCCCAATGGTTAGCTTTACAGTTAAAAATTATAAAAAAAAGGACAAAATAGTGGGTATATGTGGGTTTAAGACCGATGATGAAGAGGATTTGATTTTGAAAAATAATATCAAAACACCGTATGAAATATTAGCATCTCCCAGTGCTATGTGTGGAACAGACCCTAAAAGAGTGGCTATTGAGTATAAAACAGGAAAAACTAAAGTACCCATCATGGAATTTTGGTTTCAGGATATGCATGGGGAAAAATTAGATGTGATTTACGATTTTAAGGCTAAGAAAACTGAAGTGACCATTGAAGAATAACTACGTTTCTTTGTTTCAAAATGTTAAATTTTTGATTTTTATGAACAAATACTACCTATTTTCGACCATAACATTGTTCTCTTTTTTTCTTAAAAGTCATGCACAAGAGACCACTCACGTCATCACACACAACAGAGAAATGGTTGTGACCGACCCCTCAGTAGGGGAGAAGTCTTACCGTCGTTGGGGCGTTTTTCCGTCGGAAAATATACCTGTGCGAAAGATTGTGATGCACGTCAATTTTGGCTGCCCCGATACCATGCGCTGTGCGGATTGGGATTATTCGGATAGGATTAGTATTCGCAGAAAAGGCGGTGTCAATGGCGTTTCGCAAGACTACGAAATTGGGCGCATGTTGACACCTTATGGCGGTGCATTTGGCAAAGATTGGCATTTTGAATGGTCGGTGGATGTGACCGATTTTAGTTTGTTATTGCGTGACAGCGTCGAAATTGACTACAATCACAGTGGTTATGAGCCCAATACGGACAGAGGTTGGGCAATTACCGTTGATTTTGAAATCATAAAAGGTACGCCTGCTTTTAAACCGATTGCGATTCAAAAGATTTATGATGCCCATTTTAAATATGGTGACGTGAAAAATCCGATTGAAAAATCACTCGCACCCGTGTCTTTTAAAGCCCATTCGAAGGCGCAATTTGCTCGTTTACGGGTTGTTCAAACGGGGCATGGCATGGATAAACCTGATAATTGTGCCGAATTTTGCAATAAATACAGAGAATTGTGGTACGATGGCAAATTGTTGGAAACCAAATCCATGTGGAAAAAATGCGGCGACAATCCACTCTATCCGCAAGCGGGAACGTGGTTGATTGATAGGGCAAATTGGTGTCCAGGCGATTTGATACAGCCCGATTTGTACAATTTGGCGGTCAAAAAAGGCGCAACCCATACGATTGATTTGAATATGCAAGACTATGTTTCGCCCGAACCAAGTGCGGTGGAAGCCATCACAGCGTATTTAATTCAGTATGAAAAACCACAAAACACCTACGATGTGGCGATTGAAGACATCATTGTACCGTCTTCCAAAGCGATTTATAAACGCTTTAATCCAACGGGTGTGCATCCTCAAATTATTGTAAAAAATGAAGGCGGTGCGGATATTCAGCATCTAACAATAGAATACGGCACAATGGGTTTTGAAAAACAGACCTATCATTGGACAGGTCGATTGCCTTCAAATCAATCGAAAGTGATTGATTTACCGAGTAAAATTGATTTTAACAGCGGTCAAAACGCCTTCCAAGTCACCCTTTTACAGCCCAATAATCAAAAAGATGCTTATCCATCGGATAATAATTTGACCACCTATTTTGAGGCACCACCTGTTCACGACAGCGTGGTTGTTTTTTATTTTTTAACGAATAATCAACCTGAACAGAATGCCTATACCTTGAAAAACAGCGCAGGACAGACCGTTTTTGAAAGAAAATTAGGCGCATTTCAAGCAAATACAGAATATCGAGACACTTTTCGCTTGAAACCCGATGCTTATGAATTTACCTTAATTGACACGGCTCGAAATGGTCTTGAATTTTGGTTCAATAGCAGAGGTGGGCGTGGTGTTGCCCGTTTGTTGAATGGCAAAGGGCAAATGTTGAAAGCTGTGGAGTCCGATTTTGGCTCTATTTGGGCGTATAGTTTTGTGGTCGGAGAAACGCCAAACGCCATCAAAAATGAGTATTCCATCGGCTTGTTTCCGACCCGTACCAAGGACAAAACGACCCTCGATTATTTTTCCAATCAGCCCGAAGATGTCATTGTCCGCTTGGTGACAGACCCCCTCAGTAAAATCGTTGAAGAACACCATTACTCACAATTGAAAGAAGGCATTATTACTTATGATTTAAAACGCTATCCAAAAGGACGATTTTATCTAAAAGTCATAGTCAATGGCGAAGAAAAATTTAATAAACGGATTCGATATAATGAGTGAATTTTAATTAATAAAACGGAAAAGATGAACATTTACAACAGCACCTTTTTGCTGCGTTTGGCAGTTGCCATTACCTTATTGGCACACAGCATTCCAGGTTTTTTTAACAATGGTGTTAATGATTTTGGTAATTTATACTTAAATGCGGTCGGTTTTGCGCCTCTTGGCGTACCCATAGCGTGGGCGATAAAGCTCTCGCATGTGGCGGCTGCGTTTTGTTTTTTGTTTGAAAAATACGTCAAATGGGCGGGTATTATCACCCTTTTTATACTCGTTGTAGGCATTTTTATGGTGCATTTGCCAGATGGTTGGTACGTTGTCGGTGGTGGTAGAAATGGTATTGAGTTTAACGTTTTACTTATTTTTGTCATATTAGCCATTATGTTTCCAAATGGATTGAAAATAGATAGAGCCTAAAATTTATAGGAGATGGTTAGAAATTTTGCTTGAAAATCTAATTGTTTACGTAAAAATTTAAAAAATGGAAGTAGCAGTTTGGGACACTTATGTCACTAAAAAAGACGGTAATGCGCTGCATTTTGACATTATCGTACCCAATAGTCTTAAAGACAAGGCAATTATTTATCAATTTGGCAAAGACTATTTGGTATCTAAAAATGAAGGCAACAGCCCTTTAGATACCGATGAATGTCAGTTTTGCCATATCGAAGAACCGACTGCGGAGATGGTGGACAGCATCAAAAACAAAGGTTATTTTATCCTTGAAATGGACGATATTCCTGCCGTTTTATCGCCTTCACCCTCACGACGAGAATTGATTTTGCACCTTCGAGCCTTTTATAAAACGCATCGTTTTGCTAATTTTCAAGGGAAAAGGGTAGAGGATTTGCAGATTTTGCTCAATCCGTAGAACTTGATACTCCCTCAGTATAAATGGTCAAATGAGTGATTTTTGAAGCAGTATTTTAATAAAAAAGTAAAAATGACACATATCAATAGAAGGCAATTTATCCAAAATACAACCCTTGCGAGCGTGGGTTTGCTCATCAATACAAGGGCATTTGCTAATGAATTCCCAACTGTCAGAGTGCCTTTGGAAAAGCGGAATTTCAGCAGCGAAGCTATTGAAGCGACGATAAAACGTTTGAAAACAAGCATAAAAGACCCTGAATTGGCGTGGTTGTTTGAAAATTGCTTTCCAAACACATTAGACACAACGGTTATTTTTAAGGAGAAAAATGGTCGCCCCGATACGTTTGTCATCACAGGCGACATTCATGCGATGTGGTTGCGCGACAGTACAGCGCAAGTCACGCCTTATTTGCCGTTGATACGGGAGGATGAAAAACTGAAACAACTCATTGCAGGAGTCATAAATCGCCAAACCGAGTGCATTTTGATTGACCCTTATGCCAATGCGTTCAATGATGGCGCAGGAAAATCAGAGTGGCTTACAGACCATACGGACATGAAACCCGAACTGCATGAGCGCAAATGGGAATTGGATTCATTGTGTTACACTGTTCGATTAGCGTATAATTATTGGAAAATTGCAGAAGATACAAGCATTTTTGACGAAAAATGGCTCAAAGCTGCTCAATCTATTATTGCTACATGTCGAGAACAACAGCGTTTTAAAGGCAGAGGTAAATACAAGTTTGGTCGCACAACATCGTGGTCAACTGATACAGTGCCTGGCAATGGTTATGGCAATCCGACAAAACCTAATGGATTGATACACAGCATTTTCCGTCCGTCTGATGATGCGACGATTTATCCTTTTTTGATTCCATCTAATCTTTTTGCCGTCGTGTCTTTTAGGCAAATGGGAGAGATTTCGGAACAGGTTTATAAAAATTCGGCTTTCGCAAAAGAGTGTTATGACTTTGCAGATGAAGTAGAAACAGCCATAAAAAAACATGCCGTCATAAGACATCCAAAATTTGGAAAAATCTACGCGATGGAAGTAGATGGTTTCGGAAATTGCCTGTTGCAAGACGATGCGAATGTGCCAAATTTGATGAGTTTGCCGTATTTAGGTGCGGTCAAAACCAATGATAAAATCTATAAAAATACCCGCCGCTTTATTGTTAGTGAATACAATCCTTATTTTTTCAAGGGACACGCCGCAGAAGGAGTGGGCAGTCCACATACATTGGTCAATCAAATCTGGCATTTGGGTATCATCATGCGCGCCATGACTTCGACGGACGATAAGGAGATATTGCAACAACTGCGCTTTTTGAAAAACACCCACGCCAACACGGGTTTTATGCATGAATCCTTTGATAAAGACGATGCTAAGAACTTCACACGCAAGTGGTTTGCTTGGGCGAATACACTTTTTGGCGAGTTGATTTTAAAAATTGAGAGAGAACGTCCGCATTTGTTGAACGAAATGTTGTAGTGGTCTGTCCCTCCCCGATAAATCGGGATTTCGTACCTCAACAGTATAAAAAGTGATTTTTTATTAAAATTAATGAAGTATATGAAATTTTACAAGTCTTTTCTTTTGATATTCTGCTTGTCATTTGGAGCAGTCCAGACCCATGCTCAACAAACAGATGATTATAAAGTCATCGCCTATTACACGGGTAAAGGGGAGTCGATACAGAAGTATCCAGTTGAAAAACTCACACATATTATATACAGCTTTCTTAAAATCAGAAACGATACTTTGACAGTTGCCAATGCAAAACAAGATTCAATGCTCAAGCAATTGGTCGCTTTGAAAGAGAAATACCCGAAATTGAAAATCATGGTTTCTGTTGGTGGTTGGGGCGGCTGTTCGTTTTGTTCTGACCTTTTTGCTTCCGAACAACACCGTAATATGTTTGCTAAAACCACGGTTGAACTCTTCAAAAAATACAATGTGGACGGTCTCGACCTCGATTGGGAATACCCAACTATTGAAGGTTATCCTGGACATAAATATCAAAAAGACGATAAAAAGAATTTCACGGCTTTGATTCAAGCCTTGCGGTTGGAAATGGGCGATAAATATCTGTTGACTTTTGCCGCGGGTGGCTTTAAAAAGTTTCTCAAAAAGTCAGTTGATTGGAAAGCCATCATGCCCTCATTGGATTTCGTCAACTTGATGACTTATGATTTGACCGGTGGATACAGCAAAGTGACGGGACACCACACGCCTTTGCACAATAATCGAAAGCAAAAAGAATCTACCAGTAACTGTGTGAAATGGTTGTTACGACATAAAATGCCTTCAAAAAAACTCATTATTGGTGCCGCTTTTTATGCCCGTGTTTGGGAATATGTGCCCGATACGGCTAACGGTTTATATCAAAGTGGTAAGTTTAAGCGGGGCGTACCATTCAGAAATTTTGAAACCTATTTCACAGAAGCCAATGGTTTCAAATATTATTTTGACGAAAAAGCACAAGCACCGTATCAATACAGCAGCAGCCAAAAACTCTTTGCCACTTTCGATGATGAACGCTCAATCGAACTGAAATCGAAGTATATTAAAAAGAAAAAGCTTGGCGGTATGATGTTTTGGGAATTAACGGAAGACAAACCGACGGGTGGTTTGGTGGATAAAATTCATAAAAGTTTGAATGAATAATACAGTTGAGCGACCCCTCAGTATAAGTGAGTAAAATCAGACTTTATAGTCATTTTTTAAAACAGTTTAAATGTATATATGATGAAACAGGCTTCAATATTGATTTTAGTAATATGCTGTTTTGTGCAAGCACAAGCGCAAGATTTTTCTGTTTTAAAACATTATGACCAGAATCATTTGTATCGAATCGCCTTGCCTTTGGGGGGCATTGGTACGGGAACAGTGTCGCTTTCTGGCAAAGGAGAACTGATGGATTGGGAAATAATGAATCGTCCTGCCAAAGGTTTCAGTGGTGGTGCAAAAGGCAACGGGGTGCCGTTTTTTTCTATTTTTATCAAAGAATCGAATGGTAAAACCTATACAAAAGGGCTAATGGGACCCTTAGATGCAGCGGACTATCAAGACAAAGAAGGTCGCCCAGTTGATAATCATGGTATTCCTCGTTTTAAAAATGCGTCGTTTGATGCCTCTTATCCATTCGGGCAAGTCAATTTATCTGACCCGTCCATGCCTGTTGCAGTCAAATTAAAAGCATTTAATCCACTTGTTCCGACGGATGCCGATGCGAGTGGGATACCCATAGCGGTTTTAAAATATGAAGTAAAAAATAAGACCAATAAGCCCATAACAGCTTCGGTTTGTGGTTTAATGCGTAATTTTATAGGCAATGATGGCTCAAAAAATCGCACAGATTGGAAAGGAGATTTGATACCGATTGGCTCTAAAAACAATCAGAACGTTTTCAGAAAATCGGCAAAAGTACAAGGGATTTATATGTATTCGGACAGTGTCAAAAACACGTCTGAACAATGGGGTACGATGGCTTTGGTGACACCCGAACTAACTGGGGTGACTTATCAAAGGTCGTCAAGGTCAAATGATTGGGAAAATGCACTTTTGGATTTTTGGGATGATTTCAGTGCCGATGGAGAATTGACAGATAAAGATAAATTGGTGGACAATGACCCTCAAGCTTCATTGGCAGTGAAAGTAGAAATCCCTGCCAATCAAAGCCGAGTGGTGACGTTTTATATTACGTGGCATTTCCCAAATCGTTTTGCTTGGTCGTCTGAAAATGTGGGTAATTATTATACAACACAATATCAAAATGCTTGGGATGTGGCAGAGAAAGCAGTGGAAAAACTGCCTGAATTAGAAAGAAAAACCCGCGTATTTGTTCAGTCATTTGTCAAAAGCGATTTGCCAGAAGTCGTAAAAGAAGCCGCCTTATTTAACCTCAGTACGCTGCGTTCTCAAACAGTTTTCAGAATAAAAGACGGTACCATGATGGGCTGGGAAGGGTGTATGGACAATGTTGGTTCATGTCAAGGCTCATGCACGCACGTTTGGAACTACGAACAAGCCACAGGTTTTCTGTTTGGACATCTCGCGCAAACGATGCGTAGAACGGAGTTCGGGCTTGCAACTGACAATACGGGTTTTATGTGTTTTCGAGTCGGTTTGCCCTTAGAAACGAAGGCGCAATCCATAAAAGCAGCCGCAGCAGACGGACAAATGGGCACAATAATGCGCATGTATCGGGAGTGGCAACTATCGGGCGACAATCAATTTTTGAGAGAACTATACCCCTCAGTAAAACGCAGTATGGAGTTTGCTTGGCTCAGAGGCGGTTGGGATGGCAACAAAGATGGTGTCATGGAAGGTGTTCAACACAACACGATGGACGTTGAATATTATGGTCCCAACCCACAAATGCAAATTTGGTATTTGGGTGCTTTGCGCGCAATGGAAGAAATGGCAAAAGCGATGGGTGAAACTGCTTTTGCCGCTGATTGTCGTCGTCTCTTTGAAGATGGTAAAAAATTTACAGATGAAAAGCTTTTTAATGGTGAATATTACGAACAAATCGTGCAAACGGCTGAAAGTAAAGACCAAATTTTAATGGCAACCGTTGCGACAGGTAGAGCTTATACCGACGACCCACCGTATCAGTTAGGGAAAGGTTGTTTGGTTGACCAGCTGATAGGACAGTATATGGCGCATGTGTATGGTTTAGGTTATTTGATAAAGCCTGAAAATGCACAAAAAGCCTTGCAAAGCATTATGAGCTACAACCATCGCCCGACAATGCGCCATCATTTCAACAATATGCGTTCCTATGCTTTGGGTGATGAAGCGGCGCTTTTGATGGCGAGTTATCCGAGAGGCGGCCGCCCTAAGATTCCTTTCCCTTATTTTTCAGAGGTGATGACGGGCTTTGAATATACAGCAGCCGTGGGTATGCTCTATGAAGGACAAACCGCAATGGGTTTGGCGTGTATTAAAGACATTAGAGACCGCTACGATGGTTTGAAACGCAGCCCTTTCGATGAAGCCGAATGTGGACATCACTATGCCAGAGCGATGACAAGTTGGGGCGCGGCATTGGCTTTGACAGGTTTTCAATACTCGGGCATCAGCAAATCAATGGCATTTAAGATGCAAGTAGGTCATTTCTTTTGGTCAAATGGCTATGCTTATGGTCAAGTTGATATCACAAAATCAAGTAAAGGTTATCTCGCTAAACTGACTGTCATAAACGGTGAGTTGCCGATTGAAAAGTTTGTCTTGGGTAAAATGACAAAGACATTTGCTGCGGGGCATATTTTAAAAGAGGGTCAAGTGTTGAATATCATTTTGTAATACATTATTATAAAAAACAGATAAAATACTGAGGGGTCTAAAAATGAGCATCAAGTACCGCTTTATATTATTGCTTTTGCTTTTATGCTTGAGCAAAATGTCTTTTTCACAAGACATTTATGTATCGCCTAAGGGGAATGATTTGAATACAGGTTCAGAGGCGCAGCCTGTGGCAACACTTGTGGCTGCCCAAAACATCGTTAGGCGATATAAAACGCTACATGATTTACCCAAAGGTGGCATAACTGTTTGGATTTCTGAAGGCACATACGACCAAAAACAAGCCTTTGTGTTAAATGAAAATGATGCGGGTGAACCTGAAAGACCCATCGTTTGGCGGGCTATTAAAGGTCATAAAGTGAGTATTACGGGTGGTATGACCGTTCCTTCTGATAAATTTAGGCCTGTTACTGAGGGGGGTATTCTCAAAAGGCTTAATCCTGAAATTGCTCGCAAAGTCTTGCAAGTTGACTTAAAAGCCTTGGGTATTACCGATTTTGGAAAACATACCCAATATGGTCATGGTCATGCTGTTACCGAAGCACCTTTGGAGTTGTTTTTCAATCAAGAACCCATGACATTAGCCCGTTTTCCAGATAAGGGTTATATGAAAGTTGGTAAAGTCACAGATGCGGGTTCCGTCCCGCGTAATAGGGATTATAGTGGGAGAGGAGCCGTTTTTGAATACACAGACCCCCGTCATAAGGTCTGGGCAGGGCAAAAAGATGCATGGTTTCAAGGCACTTTCAATTATGGATTTGCCGACGATATAATTGCCATAGCGTCTATTGATACCTTTAATAAACAGGTCAAACTTACCAAACCACATTTATATGGCGTTGCCAGTGGTAGAGATTTTCAGCAATATGTCGCGCATAATATCCTTGAAGAATTAGACACTGTTGGAGAGTGGTATTTGGATAGAAATACGGGTGTTTTATACTTTTTGCCGCCAAGTAATATCAATGGGGCATCGGTACAAATTTCATTATTGGAAGACCCGATTGTCTGCCTTGAAGGTGCAAGTCATATCGTTTTTAGAGATGTGACCGTAGAAGTTGGGCGAGGTATCGGCATTTATATCGAAAGAGGCGCACACAATTTAATTGCAGGATGTACCGTCAGAAACGTAGGAACAAGTGGTATTTTCATGGGGCAGGGGGCGTTGCAAACTTTTCCTGGACTTACGATAGATGACTATGAGGGCGTGCCGATGTCACGTAGAATTGGCAATTTGCAAGGACATATTTATAAATATTCGACATGGGAACGTCAGGCAGGAACGCATCAGAGCATTTTGAGTTGTGATGTTTATAATACAGGTAGTGGCGGCATTTATGTGAGCGGCGGCAGCAAACGCAAATTGATTTCAGGCAATAATTATGTTGAAAATTGCAAAGTGCATGACTACAACCGCCGCAATAAATTCCTGTGGGCGGGTATCAATATTGATGGGTGTGGTAATCGCATTGCTCATTGTGAAATCTATAATTCTGACTGGCAGGGTATATATGTGAATGGTAATGAGCATATTTTTGAATACAACAATATACACCACGTCACTTTGAATTCAGACGATACGTCACCGTGGTACATTGGTAGAAATCCGAGTAGCAGGGGGAATATTGTTCGCAGCAATTATTTCCACGATTGTGGCAACGTCAATCGTATGAATATGGGTATTTATTGCGATGATTCGTCCACAGGCGTGACCGTTGAGGGCAATGTTTTTGCCAATATGTTGACAAAACATGGCGTATTGTTTAGCAATACAGGGTGGGATTTGATTATGAAAAACAATATTATTGTGAATCCCGTGACTTATACAGCCGAAATTTCTGCCCATTATTACACATGGGCGGCATCGCAAGCCGAGCCTATGTTTGGAGAAAATGGCATGTTCAGAAAACGGCTTTTGCAAGATGTCAATATACTCGAACCGCCTTATAGTGTGAAATATCCTGAACTAAAAGACTATCTCAAACCCATCATTGAAGGCAAAGAATGGGAAGGTATGCGGACGAGAGGCAATATATTGGCTGATAACGTGATAGTGGGTGGTAAAGAGAACCCTATTCATTTGATGGGTGGGCAATATGCTACTATTGAAAACAAAAACAATATGGTCACGACCACCGACCCAGGATTTGTAGATGCCAAAAAAGGGAATTATAACCTTCGTCCAGATGCACAAGTCTTCAAAACAATCCCTCATTTCAAGCCTGTTCCTTTTGATAAAATGGGCTTGTACGTGGATGAGTATAGGCAGCGTATTGACAGCAAATTTTAAGATTCAATAATAACCAAATCATTTTCATGTTTAAAAATAGAATAAAATGAAGTCAAATCGGAGACAGTTTTTACATAATTTAACCCTGGGTACAGGTGCCGCAGTCGTTGGTTTACCGACATCCGTTGAAGCAAAAACGGCTTTGTTATTAGATGATGAAGCCTTATATGGCAAGCAACGCTTTAATATGTGTGGTTTTGCCGCGCCTAAATTGGATAAAGTACGCATTGGGTTCATCGGTTTAGGCAATAGAGGACCGGGTGCTGTGAAACGTATGAGTCAGATTCAAGGCGTTGAAATCGTCGCTTTATGCGATAAAGACCCGAAAAGAGCTGAAAAACAGCAACAAGTATTAGAAAAAGCAGGCTTGCCAAAGGCGAAGGAATACAGTGGGGAAGACGGTTGGAAAGCCCTTTGCGAAAGCCCAGATATTGATTTGGTATATATCTGCACGCCTTGGAGTATGCACACGCCGATGGCTGTCTATGCCATGAATCATGGAAAACATGCTGCGTCAGAAGTACCCGCCGCCAAAACAGTTGAGGAGTGTTGGCAATTGGTGGAAACATCTGAAAAAACGAAAAAGCATTGTATGATGCTGGAAAATTGCTGCTATGATTTTTTTGAACAAATGACCTTGAACATGGCTCGCAATGGCATTTTTGGCGAGTTGGTTCATGCAGAAGGGGCATATATCCACAATCTATTGGACATGAATTTTAATAAAAAATCCTATTCTGATATGTGGCGATTAAGGGAAAATGCCAACCGAAACGGCAATTTGTATCCAACGCATGGCTTAGGCCCGATTGCCCAATGTATGGATATCAATCGCGGGGATAAATTTGACCACCTCGTTTCGATGTCATCCAATGATTTTCAAATGGGTAAAATGGCGGTTGCTAATGCTGAAAAAGACCCTTTTTACAGGGAATTCGTAGGAAAACCTTATCGAGGTAATATGAATACGACCGTTATTAGAACCCAAAAAGGGCGGACAATTATGTTGCAACATGACGTAACTTCGACACGCCCGTATTCTCGCATTCATCTGATAAGCGGAACAAAAGGCGTTGCGCAAAAATGGCCCGACCCTGCCAAAATTTCTTTGGGACATGATTGGCTCAAAGAGAAAGAATACAAAGAATTGGAGGAAAAATACACCACGCCCATTGTCAAACACATTGGCGAAATAGCTAAGTCTATCGGTGGGCATGGTGGTATGGATTTCATCATGGATTGGCGTTTGATTGACTGCTTGAGAAACGGATTACCACTTGACCAAGATGTTTACGATGCAGCGGCTTGGAGCGCAATAGCGCCTGTGAGTGAAGCTTCGATCGCCAAAAAGGGTCGCTCTATTGATATTCCTGACTTTACGAGAGGAGCTTGGAGCAACAATAAGCCCGTCGACCTTACCTTAGAAGGTGGCGCAACGACGCAAGTACGGCAGTCAAAATAAAAAATATTGTGCGGTACTCATTAAGGACGATGACTTTATTGACCTTTTGCAATCCTTTTTGATGGTAAGAGATTGAGTATCAAAAACTTAGTGCCAATTTAATGACCATTAACGATGAAATATATAAAAATACTTTGTTTCATAATTTGGGGCTCCTGTAATTGCTCATTGTCTGCACAGGAATTATATCAAGCACCTGCACCCAAAACACAAACCCGTTGGATAAGTCCCGAAAATCCGACGGGAGCAAAAGGGGGCGGCGGTATGACCAATCAAGGGGCAAAAGGTAGGGCTTTTATTACAGTCAAAGCAGGTGAAAAACAAGTGTTGATGGATGTGGAAGGCGCAGGCATCATCAATAGGATGTGGTTGAGCGGCACGATACCTCGAAGCGAAGAACAACGGCGGATGGTTCGGATTGATATGTACTGGGATGGTGCAATAAAACCAGCTGTTTCAGCACCTATTGGCGATTTTTTCGGTATCGGATTGGGCTTGGCAGTACCTTTTGAAAACGTTTTGTTTTCAAATCCTGAAGCAAGGTCTTTTAATTTTACTATTCCGATGCCGTATCGAAAATCGGCTAAAATTGTGATTACCAATGAATCTTCTACCCATGCTTTGGTATGGTATGATATCAATTACACGGTTTTGGACAAATTACCCAAAGAGGCACTCTATTTTCATACGTTTTGGCAGCGTAATCCGCAAACGGAATTGGGTAAAGACTATGAAATTTTACCCAAAGTGACGGGTATAGGACGTTATTTGGGTTCGAATATTGGCGTTATTGGGGATACAGCTTACCGCAATACATGGTTTGGTGAAGGTGAAGTAAAGATATATCTCGACGGCGATACGCAAATGCCCACGCTTGTAGGAACAGGTACGGAAGATTATATCGGAAGCGGTTGGGGGCAAGGCGAATATGCCCACCGCTATCAAGGCTCATTGGTGTCCGATGATAAAAATGATGTCTATGCTTTTTATCGTTTTCATATTCCTGACCCTGTTTATTTCCATAAAGATTGTAAAGTTACATTGCAACAAATGGGCAGTATAGGCGTGTCAAAAGTGAGGGAAATGCTTGAAAAGGATGTCAAATTACAGCCTGTTTGGGTACTAAAGAAAGGTGACACCGATGATATATTCAACCTAAAAGGCAAAGCACCCGAACAGATTTTGCTCCTTGATAGAAAAGAATATTCGGGTATCAATGACCCTTATTTTAATGACGGAGTATTCAGTAGTAATTTTTATCGAAGCGATGATGTATCGGCAACAGCCTATTTTTATTTGAATAAACCGTCCAGTAATTTGCCTGAATTATCTGATGCTGCTTTACGGATTAAGGATTTGAAAGAAAAAGTATGGTCAAAAATTAAAAAAGAATAAGGCTTTACCCCCCTCAGTATGTGAACACTTTTAAAGAGAAATATCAATAAAATGAACAAAATATTATCAGTCTTCTTCCTCTTTTGCGTGATGTTATTGACCGATTGTCAAACCGACAACGGGAAAAAAAGCACCGCGACAAAGCAGGAGTACGCCAAAGGTACATTCGGTTACGACCTTGCTTTTTTGAAAAAATATCATAAAAATCTTGTGGTCTTAGGCGATGATAGCAGTGGCGCACAGGTCATTTTGTTGCCCAATTATCAAGCACGGGTGATGACAAGTAGTGCTAAAGGTAAGGAAGGGATAAGTTTTGGATGGATAAATCACGACCTCATTGCTTCGGGCAAATACAACGCTCATATCAATGCTTTCGGAGGTGAAGAGCGGTTTTGGGTGGGTCCAGAAGGCGGTCAGTTTTCTGTTTTTTTTCAAAAAGGAAACACATTCGACCTGACTCATTGGCAGACACCCGCTATTATTGATACGGTTTCTTTTGAATTGGTTGAAAAACAAGCGAATAAAGCCATTTTTACTAAAGATTTTGAGATAGAAAACTATTCAGGAACAAAATTCAATGTTTCGCTCAATCGTGAAATCAGCCTGTTAACCCAGTCGCAAGCGGAAGAACAACTGAACGTATCACTCAAAGAGGTGCATTGGGTGGGCTATCAAACAGTGAATGATTTGAAAAATATTGGCTCGTCAGATTGGGATAAATCGAAAGGCGTGTTGTCGATATGGCTATTGGGTATGATGAACGCATCACCTAAAAATACAATCATTGTGCCTTTCCAAAAAGGGCAATCGGACAAAATCAATGATGCTTATTTCGGTAAAATTGGGGGTGATAGATTGGTCAAAAAAGACAGTGTTTTATTCTTCAAAGCCGATGCCCAATCAAGAGGAAAAATAGGTATTCCACCGCAAGCCCTAAAGCCCATTGCGGGCAGTTATGATGCCGAACATCAGATTTTAACCATCCTTCAATTCGACTATAAAGGAGAAACAGATTACGTCAATTCAATGTGGGAAATTCAAAAATTCCCCTACAAAGGTGATGTTTTGAATGCTTATAATGATGGTAAAAACGATACGGGCACCCAGTTAGGTCAATTTTATGAATTAGAAAGTTCATCGCCAGCTATAGCTTTGAAGCGAAATGAGACACTCCGGCACACACAACGCACCTTTCATTTTGAAGGTGGCGAAATTCAATTAGATACGCTTTGTAAACAGCTTTTAGGTGTTGGTTTAAAGGATTTACCAAAGTTTTAATAAAATATTGATAACACAATAAAAATCAATGACTTATGGAAAGAAGAGACTTTTTTAAAACAACTGCGATGGGTTCAGCTGCTTGGGCGATGCCTTTGAAAGCAGAAAATGCAGCCCATAATTCCTTAAATTCAAGGATTAAACTAAGTGTTTCCAGTTATTCCTACTGGCATTTTAAAGGTGACAAGTATCCTATTGACAAAGTCATAGACGAAGCGGCAAGAATGGGGCTTGACGGTATTGATATTTTGCATCGTCAAATGGAAGGCGAGGACAATGCCTATATTCAAAAATTAAAGCGTCATGCTTTTGAGAATGGCATCGCACTCACGTGTCTGTCTATTCATCAAGGTTTTGTTTTTCCAGACAAGGCAGAACGACAAAAAAACATTGACCACACCATTCATTGCATCGAATTGGCGGCTAAAATGGGTATTCCGAGTATGCGCCTCAATACGGGGCGGTGGAATACCATCAAGTCGTTCGATGAATTTATGAAAAATAGAGGTCAAGAACCGGCTATTGCGGGCTATTCTGAAGATGATGCCTTCGGTTGGTGTATTGACGGCGTCGCAGAATGTGTAAAAAGGGCGGAAGAATTGGGTGTTTTATTGGCTTTAGAAAACCATTGGGGTTTGGCAGCAACGCCTCAAGGTATGCTCCGTATCCATCAAGCCATCAATTCGCCGTGGCTACAATTACTCATGGATACGGGCAATTTTTTAGAAAATCCCTACGATAAATTGGAAATGATAGCGCCCAAAACCTGCTTTGTGCAAGCCAAAACGTATTATGGCGGTGGCGTATGGTACAGCCTTGATTTGGACTATGAAAGAATTGTCAACATCTTAAAAAAGGTGAATTACCAAGGTTATATTTCTATCGAATTTGAAGGCAATGAAGCCCCTGAAACAGGTGTTAGAAAGAGCGTCGAGTTGTTGCGAAAGTATATTTAAAGTTTAAATGACGGAAGCAACAGGCTTAGGAATCGACCTAATTTCTGAAATCAACTAAGAATTTAAGTAAAATCAGTAAAAAAAGCTTTAAAAAATGAAAAAACTATATGCTTTAAGCATTGTGTTATGCTTTTCTTATGCTTTGATGGCACAGCAACACAGCGAACAAAACCACTCAAAATATGTCGTCCCAACCGACCCCTCAGTACAAACGAAGCTGAAAACATGGAGCAACAATAAATTCGGTTTGCTGATGCACTGGGGCCCGTACAGTCAATGGGGTATCGTCGAAAGTTGGAGTTTGTGTCCTGAAGATGAAGGCTGGTGCGAGCGTCGGGGACCTTACAAAGAGAATTGGTATGAATATAAAAAGGCGTATGAAGCCTTGCAATATTCCTTCAATCCGACCCAATTTAACCCTGAAAAATGGGCAAAAGCCGCTAAAAATGCGGGTATGAAATACGTGGTTTTTACAACAAAACACCATGACGGATTTTGTATGTTCGACACCAAATACACCGATTATAAAATCACCAATTCGCCTTTTAAAACCAATCCACGCAGCAATGTAGCGAAGGAAATTTTTAAGGCTTTCCGCAACGATGGCTTTATGACGGGTGCTTATTTTTCAAAACCCGATTGGCATACCGACGATTATTGGTGGTCATATTTTCCACCAAAAGACCGAAATCCGTCTTATTTGCCTACGAAATACCCTGAAAAATGGCAGAAATTCAAGCAATTCACTTACAACCAAATCGAGGAATTGATGACCGATTATGGCAAAATGGACATCTTATGGCTCGACGGCGGTTGGGTGCGCCCGTTTAGTACCATTGACACCAGCGTTTCGTGGCAAAAAACGATTCCTTTTGACCAAGACATTGACATGGCCCGCATCGTCAAACGTGGGCGTGAATTGCAGCCAGGTTTGATTGTGGTAGATAGAACGGTGTCAGGTGAATTCGAAAATTACGTCACGCCCGAACATCAAATACCCGACGAATACATGTCCATTCCTTGGGAAACGTGTATGACCATGGGTAATTCATGGAGTTATGAGCCGAAAGAAAACTACAAATCTGCCCGCAAATTGATTCATATTTTGGTGGACATTGCTTCTAAAAATGGCAATTTATTGCTCAACATCGCTCCCAGTCCACAAGGCGATTTTCACCCCGAAGCCTATACCCGTTTGGAAGAAATTGGTAAATGGATGTCGCTCAATGGCGAAGCCATTTACGGCACTGTTGGCGACAACACGATTGGCAAACAAGGCAAATTGGAATTTACGCACAAAGGCAATACGACCTATGGGATTTACAGAGCAGATGAGGGTGAAACGATGCCTAAAAGTATAGAAATCAATCAATTATCATTGTCCCAAAATGCTAAAATTATATTAATCGGCTCTTCTGAAGCACTGAAATGGACAGAAAGTAATGGTAAAATAACAATACAGACACCCCTCAGTATAAACAAGCAAAATTTGGTGGATTATGCGTGGGTGTTCAAGATTGTGAAATGATGTTTTGTTTTGAAAATATTATGAAATCTTAAAAGCAATTATCATGTCAAAAATCATTTGTTTTTTAATATCAATCAGCACTTTATCACCTCTTTTTGCCCAAAAACAAGCCGTTTTAGTCAAAGATGGAAAAGCCATTTTTAATATTTCCATTATGGAAAACGCATTAAAAGTAGATGAAGAAGCCGCTTTGTTGATGCAAGCAAGTATTCGTAAAATGACGGGTGTAGAGTTGGCAATTGTGCGTGCGAATGTTCCAC
>JAYVFS010000338.1:0-6948 GCA_043772905.1 Saprospiraceae bacterium
GAGAGGGTAGGGGCAGTTGTCGGACTGCCCTCGCCCTACTCGACTCTTTTGTACATTGTTAAAGATACAAAGAGATTCCTACTGAATGACAAAAGCGGCAAACTGCTCTCGATTAGGCTGTGGGTGTAGTAAATAATATCGTTTGAACACCAATAGGCTCGTTAATTTACATTCGATATTTAATCCTTTTCTGAATGTCTGCGCTCTCCGCCACCATCTCCACGATGTTCGCCGCCGCCACCTTTGCGGTCATGTCCGCCTCTATGGTGTTTTCCATGCTTTTTTTTATGGCGTTTACCTTGTTTGTGCTTGTTTTTGTGGTATTTTCCACCCTTTTTGCCTTTGCTTGCTTTGCCTTGCTTGCCTTGTTTACCGTTGCCCATTTTGCCTTGTTTGCCTTGACCATATTTTTGTTTAATGGCGTTGATTTTGGCTTTGGCAGCATCAATTTCAGCTCTGTCTGCATCGTTGATGCGTTGTTTTTGTTTTTTTTTCTGCTTTGGCAGCAGGTTGTTGTGTTTTCTGAGCTTCTTGTACATTGCCTGTTTGAGCAAACGAGAAGGTTAAGGCGAAAACCCAAAGGAGCATAATTGGAATTGTCCTTTTCATTGTCTTAAATTTTTGAATGATAAATGAAATGTTTTTTTTTTAATTGGGCTACACCCAATTCTGACATATATCGCCCTTTCAGGGCTTGATAATTTATTGCGAATTTAATATAAAAAGCCCTGAAAGGGCGGCATACATTAGAATAGGGTGTAGTGTAGCCCTATTACTATGACGATTACAATTACAATTCGTGTAATTTGTGATATTCGTGTCAACCCAAAATGATTACACATCAATCAAGTTATTAGAAGATATAAACTTTCAAATCTGGCACGGAAAGGAAAAAAGATTCACTTTTTTTTCTGCCCATCTTTCGGTCTGAAATAGTCTTTAATCTCTTTGACTAATTTTTCAAACCGTTCAAGTTGTTCGGGCGTGCAAATCGCTTTGAAGGCTTTGGATTGTTCGTAGCGGAGGAGTTCTTTTTGGTATTCAAGGTCGGCAATGCCGTGTGCTAAAGATTGTATGGTGTCGTCATTTGAGTTTTTATTAAACATTTCGATATTCATGGAGTCTCTTTTATTGCGTATCGCTTGGGTGACGACTTCTTCTTTGTCTGAAAAATCGGCACGCAGGCGTTGTATTTGTTCGACTTGTTCGTCTGAAAGACCCAATTCGTGTTCCAAAACAGAGGCGACATCTTTGCGGTCACGGGGTGCGTCGTCTTTGCGTTCTCTGTTTGGATTCGGTTTGTTTTTATTCAATCCTTTCCACAAAAAAACACCGATAGACACCATATTGAGCAAAGCCAATACAATCATAAGGCGGATTAACAGCTTTTTTTCTGCAAAAATGTCCATTATCTAATTGTTTGTTGATGAATGTGTCAAAAGTGCTTTTGATATGGTTTCTAAGGTCGCCATTCTGTCAGAATACTGAGGGGGTGTTTTTTGAAGTGTCGCAAAAATGAAAGCGGCGTTTATCAATATAAAAAACAATATCACCACCGTATAAGACATCGAAGAAAAGGTCGCTTCGGGTGTCCGTTTAGTCTGCGACAATTTATGCAATACCGATTGATTCCATGCTTCCGATGGTTCAATATTGTCTAAATGCTCAAACGTTTCGAGCATTTCTACGGCTTTTTTAGGCATATTGGGTTCTATCATTGTCTCTTTTTTATAGTTTTGACGATATAATTTGCTGATTCTGGCATTTTAATCCGTATTTTTTAAAATAATTTCCAACGCTGCGCCCACTTGTTTTTTCGCTCTTTTTATCAATGACTCGATGGCAACCGTTGTGGTGTGCATAATTTCCGCAATTTCAGGATTCGTATAACCATCAATTTTACTCAATGTAAAAGCGACCCGCTGATTGTCGGGCAAAGTGTTCAATGCAGTCCTAATCTCTTGCATTTTTTCCGTTTCCTCTAAGTTTTTATTCGGCATCGGTCCGCCAACAAGCCAATGAACGACTTCATCTAAATGTAAAACCTTACCAATCGTCACAAAACGTTTCTTTCGTTGTCGTTTTTTGAGTTCATCAAGGCATTTGGTTACGGCGATGCGATAAATCCACGTCGAAAGTTTTGCTTCTTGCCGAAAAGACCCAATGGATTGATAAACTGCAATAAAAACTTCTTGTGCAATATCCTCCGCATCGTGTTGATTCAATAAAAATCTGTAACAGGTGTTCATCACTCTGCTGCTGTATTGGCTCACCAATGCGTTAAATGCAGCGGGATTCCCTATTTTCAGATTTTGTACTAAATCCTTTTCGTCCATACTGTTGTAACAATCGTAAAAGGTAGGATAAACACGACGAATCAGAGAATTTCTCAAATTTTTTGAAACAACCTCGTTTTATTCGACTGAAAGAATAGACTCTTTGTTGAAAGAAGGGTTTAAAGTAATGATGATTGATAAATGATGAATAATACTTCATTTATACCTTTAAAATGCCACGAAATCCCCTTGCCGCATAATAAGATTCTGCGCCATTGTGGTACAAAAAGACCGTATCGAAGCGACGGTCGCAAAAGAGCGCACCACCCAATTCTCTGATTTTTGAAGGCGTTTTCACCCAACTCGATGTTTTTAAATCGAATTCCCCCAATGCTTGCAAGGCACGATATTCGTCTTCCGACAAAATGTCAATGCCCATAGCCGCCGCCATATCTATCGCATTGTCTTTTGGTTTATGTTCTTTTCTTGACTCCCACGCTTCGATGTCGTAACACAAACTTCTGCGGTTTTTAGGACTTTCGGCGGAACAATCATAAAAAATGTATGCGCCTGTTTCAGCATCAAAATCGACAACATCGGGTTCGCCGCCTGTTTCTTCCATGATATTGAGCGACCACAGTTTGTCGGTGTGGACTTCCAATTTTGCTTGTATTTTATCCCAATCAAGACCTTTGTGGCGGTTTGGGTTTTTCTCAAAACGGGTTTTTAGGATTTTGAGAAGGGTTTCTTGTTGTTGTGGTGAGAGTTCTTTTTTCATTTTATAAATTATTGAAAAACCTATTATTGAAATAAAAATTTCATTCGCTTATGTCAGAATACAATTAAAGGAGGCATCTATCGACGGTATTACCAAACCGTTATTAGGTGTTCGTTATTATTTTCTCTTCCACCATTATTTTTAAAGCTTTCTTGGTTTCATTTTGTCCATTTGTTAAAGAACCTGGGAGCATAATTAGTCGTTTTTTTAGTTTTCCTTGTTCATCTTTGAATACAACTTCAAATCTTGAGCGTGTTAATCCAGTAATTCCTTTTTTAAATTTTACTTTTTGTATTTTTTGTCGGTCAATGATAGGTGTAGCAGAATTATTAATACTACTTGTGATGCCGTAAACTAAATAAACTCCTAAAAGACCATACAATAATGACGGAGTTATCTGTCCGTTTCTATAACTGTCGAAAGCAAAATAAAAAAGCCATACTGAAAGAGCACCGTAAATGAATAATATTCTTGAAATGTTATTTCCAACAGTCACCTCTGCAACATTTCCGATAATTCCGTCACGTGTCAGAACAATTTTGTTAGGTAAAATATGGCAAAAACCTGTCTTTGTTTTAAATGTCTTTTCGTTGTCCATTATCTTCTACTTAATTCATTAAATTATGAAAATTTTGTGTACTTATAGTATTTTTCATGAAAGTACAACAATACAAAACCTACAACAAACCTACTTCTCTTTTTCAATTCAGATTGTCTTCAAGCCCTATTTTGCTAAAAAAACGTCAGAAACTGTCAAAAATCAACGAAATACTGAGGGGGTATCAGAATGAGTCGTTCATTTTTTTGTCGTCATCTCTTTGTTTCAACAACTGCAAGATTATTGATGAGTTTCCATTCGTTGTCTGTGTCTAAGACCAATGAATTATAGGACACAAAATAATTTTCTGAACTCTCTAAACGAAGTTTTACCATTGCAATAGTTTCACTATGCTCAACACTTTCTATCGTCATTTTTCTTGGTAGCCCACCAAAAATGCCTTCTCTGATATTAGATAAATACTTTTGTTTGTCAATGATTGTAACGCCTGGAATGCCCATAAACCCATTGTTCGTTACTCTAAAATTGTTATGTAAAACTTTGTCCAACATAATAGTGTCGCTGTTGTCGCCACCCTTTACAAAATATGTAATTGCGCGTTCGATTTCTTCGATTTTTGTCATTTTTGTAGCAGTTTAGATGATTTTCTACTTGAATTTATGTTTGATTTAGGTAATTTGATTGAATAATTTTCTATCCGCAGGTCTGAAATACCACGACACAATTGTTAGAACAATCAACAATGTCGGTCCAAAAAATTCTTTGGCATCATCACCCATTGCGATATGTGAAAAAATGGCTCCCGACATCACAAAGAAAAAACCCGCATAAGCCCATTCTTTTACCAATGGAAATTTGGGAATCAGAGTTGCCACGACACCTAATAATTTCCAAACGGCGATAATCGTTAGAAAATAAGTTGGATAACCTAAATGTAAAGAAGTCTTTTCAACTTCTTCTTTCATTTTGATAAATTGAACGATGCCTGTTGATACCATGCCCAATGAAAGCCAAATCGTAGCAACCCAATAGATGATTTTATTTCGCTTTGTCATAATGAATTATTTTAATTTATTAACGATGTCTTGTAGCCTGTTATGTGCCATATTTATTCCAAAAGCAAAGGGCAATTGCAATATTTGGTCTCTATCTGCGACCGTTTTATAAATGACGTGCATTTTGAGTTTGCTTGTGTCGTCTGTGAGTTTTTCAAATTCTAAAAATTCTAATTGTACAGGAAAGGGTGTATTTTCCATTTCAAAAGTCCTTGTTATTTTTTTATTGGGGATAAATTCATGGATTACACCATTAGATTGTAGCACAACATTCCCGTGCGCATCGGTTGTTTCAAATTGATAAGCACCATGTTTTTTGTTTTCAAGTTTCAAAACCTTCGTTCCCATCCATTGTTCAACAATTTCAGGCTCGATATAGGCTTTAAAAAGCAATGCCAAAGGCAAATCAAATTCCCTTGTTATCACTATTTCCTGTTTGCCATCTACGGCATTAATTTTTGTTTTTTGTTCCATATTTTCTATTGATTTGATTTATATTCTTTCATTATGTCTTCCAATTTATTGAATCTATCATCCCACATTTTGCGGAAAGGCTCAATAAAATCGGCTATTTCTTTCATTTTTTGAGGATTTAAATGGTAGTAAATTTCTCTGCCTTGTTGTTCTTGTTTCAACAATTCACATTCTGTCAGTATTTGCAAATGTTTTGAAACCGTCGGTCTTGCGGTGTCAAAGTTAGAAGCTATTGCACCCGCCGTCATGGATTGCGTAGTAACCAAAAGCAGTATCGCTCTTCTTGTTGGGTCTGATATGGCTTGAAATACGTCTCGTCTTAAATTCATTGCGTAGCTATTTGACTACAAATATATGCGTAGTTATTTGGCTACGCAAATTTTTCATCAAAAATTTTGGATGGAAATGTTTTTGTAGAGAGGAGTGGATAGGTGAGGGGATTTTTAGGACTTTCTGTTAACGTTTTTCGGATGTCGGCTTGTTGTCAAATTTTGCTTATTAATTTCAAAGTCTTCAAGTCATAAATTCCAATCTCGTTCTTGTCAGTCTTGTCGTATTTACCATTATTATTTGTGTCGTAATGCCCCGTTATAACAATTGTTCCTGATTTCTTATTGACTACCCAAGTCCGAACGAATAATTTACTGTCAGTCAGTTGTGTTCTCTCTTTGCCGTCTGTTGATAAGATTATTATTTGTTTTGGGTCATTCCAATCAATTCCTTTTTTACCGTCTAAGTCAACAGTTTGAGCGGACACAATAATTTTATTGATACCTAACTCGTCAATCTTTACTTGTTCAATTTTTTCAAAGTAGCCATCGTTCGGAAAGTCAACTTGATTTGTCTGTCCAGTTTTGGTATCAACAAAAAGTAAATAGCTGTTTTTAAGTCCGCCCATTTTACCCCAGTTTTCAATGGTCGCAATTACATAGTTAGTCCCTTCAATTTCTGTCAATTTGTTAAAGTGTGTATAATTGTATTTGTCTTGTCCGTATGAGGTCAGGGTTAAGAAAGTCAAAGCAAGTAAAATAAGTTGTTTCATTTTTATTATATTTTAGTGAAGGGTCAGTTTAAGCTGCCGTATAACTTGTTATTCTATGAAAGTTCTGTTGTCCATTTTGTATTGTTCTTCCAAACGACACAAAAAGATTCAGCAAAACTACTATTTTTTTAAAATTCAGATAACCAATTAGGCTAACTATTTTATAAACACCACTAATTTGTATTACTCATTCAATAAAATCTCCCAAATTTTTGTTTTTATACTACAGATATTTGTTTCTTTAAACTTTTAAAACTATTTTTGTCATTCAAAAAACGTCATTATACTGAGGGGGTGTTTTTTTGAAATAAATAGAACATTATAATTTTAAAATACTCAAAATCATTGGGTTATGAAGAAACAAGCGATGCAAAGGATGCACAATTTCCCAGATGCTGAACTCTATATGCTCTGTATGCAATCCATCCGTCATGCTCACCGTGACATCGAACAATTCAAACAATATGGTTATGCGATTGACAAACTGACTGGTTTTGCCAATCAATGCGAGAAGTTTAAAAACTTGCCCGACGACGACGAAATGGTCGGCGACCAAATGATTGTGACCGAAAAAAAGTACGAAGCGGCTGAAAAACTGAAAAACGCCATTCGTTCCATTATGACACGTGTGGAGATGAAATACTCGAATCGGTCAGGTCGTTACCGCAAATTTGGCACGGCTAAAATGGGTGATATGACGGACGCACAATTACTGTTTTGTGGTCGTCGAGTCGCACGAGTCGCACGTGTACAAGCCGATTTTT
>JAYVFS010000339.1:0-22426 GCA_043772905.1 Saprospiraceae bacterium
ACTAAACAAAATATTGAAAATTTATCCGTAATGTCAAAGAACAATTCTGGTGCAACTTAGTGGCGGTTTTTTCGCCGTAACTTTACGTCGAACATCAACTTTCGGAAAGTTATTACACGAAGAGCCAAAGATTATTTTGAAAAAAAATTCATCGTTGCCTTTTGATACAGCCCCCCTGAGTATTTCACTCATACTAATCCATTTATTTTTTCTTAAACACTCGTAACCATGCAAAAAACAGACATACAGGAAATAGAAACCGCCAAAAAAGCCGCCCTCGAAGTATTACTACATAATGCACATGGTCCTTTTCATGGATTGCCAAGAACTGCGGGCTGGGGTTATCCTGAACCCTATACGCGGGATTTGTTGCTTTCTATTTTGGGCATTGCTGTTTCTAAAAATCAAGTGTTAATAGACAGTATTCGACGTGTTTTAGAAACATTAGCTGGAAATCAGACAGAAAAAGGGCATATTTCGTCATTGGTGCATGACAAAGATGACCGTGGTTCAAGCGACACAACGCCCTTGTTTTTGTTGGCAACGGGTATTTTTAGAAAAATGACGGGCGAATCCGCTTTCCTTCATGATGCTGTCGAAAAAGCGCTCACTTGGATGTCCTATCAAAGTCCATCCGACAGGCATTTAGTTGCCCAACAACCGACAAGTGATTGGCGCGATGAACAATGGGTGCTGGGTTATGGTCTTTTTGTCAACACATTGGTTTATAGTTATTTACGTCTATTGGGATGCAATGAACAAGCCGACAAACTGCACAAAGAAATGAGTCGTTTTACGATTACAGGCGGTGTTATTCACAATCATGTCCACGAAGGGCTTGTCGTAAAACACAAACCGTATTATGCTTTATGGTCTTACAAAGTCCTTAGCAGCGAACGATTTGATTTGTTGGGTAACAGTATTGCGATTCTTTCAGGCATCGCGTCGCCTTCTCGGGCAGACGACATGGTGTCTTGGATTGAAGCCGAATGTGCCCGTATGCGCGAAAGTGGCGAATTAGCACTTGATTTGCCGCCCAATTTCTTTCCTTATACACATCCCGAAGACCCTGATTGGCATGAGCGATATACCCAATTCAATAATCCTGGTGACTATCACAATGGCGGAATTTGGCCCTTTATCTGTGGGTTTTATGTAGCGGCTTTGGTGGCAGCAAAAAGGTATAAACTCGCAGAAGAAAAGCTCATTGCCTTGACACACGCTATAAAACTGTCCACTACGGAGGGGGTCGTTTTTGGTTTCAACGAATGGATAAAAGCACAAACAGGCAAGCCAATGGGACAAGATTGGCAAACTTGGAGCGCAGCTTTATACTTGTACGCGGCGAAATGTGTGGAAGAAAAACAAACGCCTTTCTTTGATGAAATGCGGAAATAAAAAGTGAAAAAAATGACAATGACCACCACGTCTTCTATAAAAAAACTACTGCTCTTTTTCCTCATTTTTGCAGGTTTGTATTATGCCAAAGCATTTTTAATGCCCCTGTGTATCGGAGGTATTTTAGCCGCGCTTTTTTTACCTTTTTGTCATTGGATGGAAAGACGGCGGTTGCCCAAAGGTTTGGCGGCTTTTGTCAGTCTTTTAACCTTATTGTTGCTCATAGCATCACTTTTCACCCTTCTCGGTTGGAAATTTTCGG
Organism: Saprospiraceae bacterium; assembly: GCA_043772905.1. Classification (GTDB taxonomy): domain Bacteria; phylum Bacteroidota; class Bacteroidia; order Chitinophagales; family Saprospiraceae; genus JAAFJT01. The sequence continues at coordinate 1,661 of JAYVFS010000339.1, forward strand.
GATTAATAACCGATGTTGAGCTTATAAAACAAAAAGCAATTGAGACGTTTGACAAAGCACAACAATATATTTTTAGTCATCTCGGTATTTCCTTCAAGCAACAATCCCAAATGCTCAAAGACGAAAAACCTTCTATCAGTGGCATTATGCAAATGTTCTTAGGTTCGGTGACTTATGTCTTAACGAATCTTATTTTAGTATTAGCGTATGTTTTTTTTCTATTGTATTATCGCGGTCATATCAAAAACTTTCTGCTCAAATTAACGAAGCCTGCTCAACGTCTTGAAATGGAACAAGTCATTTCAACATCTACTTTTGTATCGCAACAATATCTATTAGGTCTTTCTAAAATGATAGCCTGCTTGTGGGTGATGTACGGCATTGGTTTTAGTATTATTGGCGTGCCAAATGCGTTGTTTTTCGCTATTCTCTGCGGTTTATTAGAAATTGTGCCTTTTATCGGCAATCTCACAGGCACAACATTGACGGTTTTAGTTGCCGCCATACACGGTGGCAACTTCACTATGTTGGGCGGCATTGTCATCACTTATGGTATCGTTCAATTCACTCAAGGTTGGTTTTTAGAACCTTTGATATTGGGTCCGCAAGTCAAAATCAATCCTTTGTTTACCATTATTGCCTTAGTCCTTGGCGAGCTTGTTTGGGGCATTCCTGGTATTATTCTCGCTATTCCTATTACAGCAATCTTTAAAATTATATGTGACCATATCGAATCACTCAAACCTTATGGGTTTTTGATTGGTGAAATTGAAACAGGGAAAAAGGAAATCGGGTTTATCAAAAAGATAAAAAGTATTTTTGAATGACCCCCTCAGTATTTTCTCGGGTTTTGCCCAGATTCATGTATATGCACGATGAACTTGTAACAGCATCATAAATTTTAAAATAAATAAATAAAAACATGTGGAAAGAAGAAAATAATCAATTGAAACGCAGTTTTCAATTTGCCGATTTTGTAGAGGCGTTTGCCTTTATGACAAAAGTCGCTTTTGCGGCTGAAAAAATGAATCATCATCCCAATTGGAGTAATGTTTACAACAAAGTTGAAATAACTCTTTTTACGCACGATGCCAACGATAGTGTGACCGAAAAAGACCGAAAACTCTCGAAAGAGATTGATAAAATTTATAAACAATAAAAGAGTACCCCCTCAGTATCCAAGCCTTTTTTAATAATTTTAAAGAAAAAAAATAGAAAATGTTACACATATCAATCATTTCATCCAGTGTCCGAATCGACCGTAAGAGCCATCGTGTCGCTTTATATTTCAACAATTATTTGACTGAAAATGATTTAGCGACGGTGGAAATTCTCGATTTAAAGGAATACAATTTTCCACTTTTTGACAATCGGTTGAAACATCAAAAAAATCCATCGGCGCAATTGCTCGATTTTGCTAAGAAAGTAAAAGCAACCGATGGTATTATCATCGTCACACCAGAGTACAATGGCGGGTTTCCAGCAAGTTTAAAAAATGCTATTGATGTTTTATATGATGAATGGCATGGCAAACCTATTTCAATAGTCACCGTTTCGTCGGGTGCTTTTGGTGGCACACAAGCTTTGATTTCTGTGCAATTTGTGCTGTGGAAAATTGGAGCATGGACTGTCACCAATATGTTTAACGTTGCAAATGTGGCAGAGGCATATAATGCCTCTGGACACGCAACGGACAAAGACGCAACCGATAAATTAACCAAGCTTTTTGTTGAAGAACTTTTAGCTGCCGTTGATGCCAATACGCAAGTTCAAACGAATTAACTTACACTATCACAATTTTAAACCAAAAGAAATGAATAATAAAAAACAAATCGTCATCATTGGTGCTGGTTTTGCGGGTTTAAAATTGGCACGCACCCTCAATAATCATCCTGATTACTGCATTACCTTGATTGATAAAAACAATTATCATCAGTTTCAACCCCTATTTTATCAAGTGGCGATGACGAGTTTGGATGCCAGTAATATCTCATTTCCGTTGCGGTATATGTTTAAAAAAAGCAAAAACGTGAGTATTCGGTTAGCCACAGTCACAAAAATTGATACCCTAAATAATGCTTTGGAAACGACTTGTGGCAATTTTTACTACGATTATTTGGTCATCGCCACGGGTGCAACCACCAATTATTTTGGCAATAAAGCCATTGAAACGCAAGCGTTTCCTATGAAATCTACATGGGAGGCTCTACAAATTCGGAATACCTTATTGCAACATTTTGAAGATGCGGTATCCTCTAAAATGGCTAAAAGTGAAAAGCTTTTATCGGTTGTCATTGTCGGTGGAGGTCCGACGGGCGTGGAATTGAGTGGGGCATTGGCTGAAATGAAACGTGATTCCTTGCCAAATGAATATCCCGAATTGGATTTTACTAAAATGCACGTTTATCTTTTGGAAGGTACGGGCAAATTATTGAGCAATATGAGCGAAATATCTTCCCTAAAAGCTCAAGAATATTTAGAAAAAATGGGTGTGACGGTGCGGGTAAACACAATTGTAAAAGACTATGATGGCAAGCGTATTTTCCTGCAAGATGGCACTGATATAGAATCAACTTTGGTAATATGGGCAGCGGGTGTAAAAGGCAATATGCCTGCGGGTATGAACTCAGGTTTTATCACAAAATCCAATCAAATAAAAACCGATATTTACAATCAAGTGATGTCTTATGACAATGTTTTTGCCATTGGCGATATTGCTTTTATTGAAACAGAAGTACATCCAAGAGGTTTCCCGCAATTGGCAAGTGTTGCCATAGAACAAGCACTGAATGTCGCCAATAATTTCAAACTATTGGCGAAAAACGAAGCCATTAAGCCTTACAAATATGTCAATAAAGGCAGTATGGCAACCGTTGGCAGAAACAAAGCGGTTGTGGATTTAGCCAAACCCGCTTGGAGTTTTCAAGGCATTTTTGCGTGGCTTATCTGGATGACTTTACACCTGTTTTTGCTCATCGGTTTTAAAAACAAGCTCATTGTTTTCATCAATTGGATTTACAAATATTTCACCCACCGCCAATCACTTTCTCTCTTATTTGAGCCTTTGAGGAGGAAATAGACCCACTTAATGTGTGAATCTTACAACATATTTAAAAAGTTGTGTAACACCTTCTTTCTCATAGTAACCCACCTTTGCACCGTCGTGAAACCTATTTCATGATGTAAAATCATAATTATGCACACGGAAAAAGAATTGAACGACGGCATTCTTAAAATCACAATGAGAATCAACGAAAAGTTTCCTGAATTGTCGAAATACATTGAAGAAATACCGATTACTATTCCCAATGCGGCAAGTCCTGACATAAGCAATAAAATCCTAAAAGATTATTACAATACACTGGCGGCTTTATTAAAAAAATACGAAGACAATCACGGTAAATAATGATGAATGATGAAAGATGAATGGCGCAAAGCGTTGACTATTGATAGTCAATTATTTATGCCATTCATCTTTCATCATTTATCATTCATCATTACTTATTTTATCATTTAAAAAAATAAATCATTATGAAAAAGAGGAAAAGAATCTCCACACCTGCTCAAAAAAAGATAGCGGAAGTCATGCACGAATTCAAAGAAGGCGAATTGCATTCGGGCAAAAGCGATATCATCGTTACGAACCCTAAACAGGCGATTGCGATTGCCCTCAGTGAAGCCGAGGAATTAGAAGAAGAAAGGACTCCGGAACAAGATGAGAAATAAAAAAATCATGCTCATTACGCTTTATATTATCGGCGTATTTGTGTTCATCTTTATTGTCGGTAAAGTGAACATCATTATTAGATTCAATAATGAGGTCAATGAACTGTTTGCTCAATCGAAAAGTATTTCTGATAAAACTTTTAGTTACAAGCAGTTAGACAGTTTGCCCGAACCTGTGCAACGTTATTTCAAACACGTTTTGAAAGAAGGGCAAACCTATATCAGTTACGTCCGATTGACGCATGATGGGCAGTTTAAGATAGCTGAAAAGTGGGTCAATATCAGAGGTGAGCAATATTTTACGACCGAAAAACCTGGTTTTATATGGAAAGGTACGACTTGGATGTTCGTCGCACGCGATATGTATATTGCGGACAAAGGACAATTGATTGCCTCCCTTTTTTCGGTGTATAATATTGTGGACGCACGCGGCGAGAAGTATAATGAAGGCGAATTACAACGCTGGATTGCTGAAAGTGTTTGGTTTCCGACTAATTTGTTGCCTTCTACTCGATTAAATTGGACCGCCATTGATAGTCATTCTGCTCAATTAAACTTTAATTACAAGGGTAGTTCGACATCGTTTATTGTCCGTTTTAATGATGTGGATGAAATAAAAGAAATGGAATCGCAGCGATACATGGGCGAAGAAAAACGGGAAAAATGGATTTGTACTATGTCCAATTACAAAGAGATAAATGGTGTCGTTGTGCCAACTTATGCCGAAGCGATATGGCGTTTGGAAAAAGGCGACAATGCTTATGCAAAATTTAATGTCCAAAAGATTGAGTATGACAAGACGGAAAGGTTTTAGCTTTTATATAATGAATCCAAATTACGTCAAGCTTTCCTGGTGTCGGTCCATTAGTCATTACAGGTTCTTTTGTTTCAGTACTGGTCGGAGCATTGGAAGGTGCTGTTGTTTTGGGCGGTGTCAGTGCGCTTGGTGCCGCTTTATTCAGTTTGGGTATTCCAGAAGACAGTATCGTGGAATATGAAACTGAAATCAAGGCAGGTAAATTCATGCTCCTTGTACAAGGCGCAGACTATGATGTCTCAATGGCGCGAGAAATATTGGGCTTGAAAGCCAAAGAATTGGCAATGGCTTAGGAAATGGCTTAGGAAATGGTGAATGATTCACCATTACTTACCCCCTAAGTATAAAGCCCAATTCACCTATGTTCGGGGAACTTTAAAAGTTCCCCGAACATAGTGTTCAAAAATCAATCTCAATACGTTGTGAAAATTCATCCACAACATAAACTGATATTAAAATGAAGAGTAACGAAGATTTGCAAAAAGACGTTCAGAATGCCCTCAAATGGGAACCGTTATTGAATGCCGCTGAAATTGGTGTAACTGCCAAAGACGGCGTTGTCACGCTTACGGGCGTTGTTGACAGCTATTACAAGAAATCCGAAGCAGAAAATGCCGCCAAAAACGTATTAGGCGTAAAAGTGGTGGTCGAAAAAATAGAGATTAAGTACAGCAACATTTGGGCTAAAAAAGATGACAACGAAATAGCTACCGAAGTCGTGAATGCCTTTAAGTGGAATTCGCATATTCCTAAGGACAATGTACACGTAAAGGTCGAAAAAGGCTGGGTTACACTCGATGGCGAGGTACAATGGAATTACCAAAAGGAGGCTGCTAAAACAATAGTTAAAAATCTTATGGGCGTAATGGGTGTATCGAACAATATCCAAATTAAATCTGAAACGCATGATGTTGTTGAAAAATACGATATTGAAGATGCACTTATGCGGAATTGGACAGTCAATGACCAAGACATTCATGTCAAAGTTGAAGGCACCAAAGTTACCTTAAGCGGGAAAGTCGGTTCATGGTTCCAAAAAGAAGAAGCTGAACGAATTGCTTGGAATGCACCTGGCATTTGGAATATTGACAATCTTTTGGCGGTTGATTATGGGCTTTCATTGATTGATTAAAAAAATGTACAATAGATTTCACTATTAGTTGATTAACAAAATACGGAAGGGTCACGCCTCCTGTATTTTGTTGATTGATTTTTTTTTCAAAAAATAAATATTAAACAACATGAAAAAAGAAAGCAATGATAAGCACCTAACTAATGCAAAGTCAGGCAGTGATAGCAAAATTAGTCTTGAAGGATACCCGCACCCTTCAAGCGAAGATATTTACAAACGAAATCAAAAAGTAGAAAGTACTGATGGTACATCCCGGGATAGTCGGGAGGGAGGTAAAATTAATAAGACTTACGATGCCAATGGTGTTGAAGCCAATAATGAAAAAGGTTTTGAAGACGATGTTTCAGGTGGCGACTTGGATATTCCAGGCTCTGAATTGGACAACGAACAAGAAGATATTGGCAGCGAAGATGAAGAAAACAACTATTACAGCATCGGCGGTGATAGGCATGACGATTTAGAAGAGGATAATAGAGAATAAAAAACAAGTAAGAAATCCCCTCAGTATTTTAGTGATTATGTGGTTGGTCTGAACCATTCTATAAATGTTTTACCCCCTCAGTATACTAAACAATAAAATGTGTGAATCATGCAATTTATTTAAAAAATTGTGTAACACAATAAATATCAAACAGAACCATCTTTGCCCTATTCTAAATCATTCTTAAATCAATAAATAATATGCCTTTACTAAATGTTTTAATCGTACTCATCGTCGTGGGCGTTCTGCTTTGGCTTGTCAATAACTACATTCCGATGGATAGCAAAATCAAAAGTATCCTCAACGGCGTCGTGGTTATTTTTGTTGTTATTTGGCTGCTTCAAGCATTCGGGCTTATTGGTTCTTTAAAAAGCCTACACATATAAAAACACGACATCATGAATAACTTATTCAAGGGATTAATTTCAGGGTATGGCGCAAGCAAATGGGGTGGTGGAGGCTGCTTCGGTACGATCGTCGTATTTATACTTATTTGGGTTTTATTGGGACATTGCAATTAACAAACACAACAATAGGCGTTTGGAAAAAGGCGATAGCGGTTACGCACAATTTAATGTCCAAAAGATAGAGGATGACAAAACGGAAAGATTTTAATTGTTACTCAATAAGGAATGTGTGAAATATGTAACTTATTAAAAAAATTGTGTAACACTTACCTTATCAAAGATACTCACCTTTGCATCGTAATGATTCAGTTACAAATAAAATATAAATAAGAATGAAAAATTCAATTTTAGCTCTAGCCGCATGTACGTTTATCGTAGGTTCATTTTTAACAAGTTGCACGTCTCCTGCCGAAAAGGTAGAAAACGCCCAAACAAATGTTGAAGATGCAAAAAAGGATTTATCTCTTGCCAATCAAGAATATTTGGCGGAAATAGAGAACTACAGGAAAGAAGAATCAGGTAAAATCTTATTAAATGAACAAAGCATTGCAGATTTTAAAGTACGTGTTGCAAAAGAAAAGAAAGAAGTTAAAGCCGATTACGAAAAACAAATTGCCGAATTGGAACAAAAAAACTCGGACATGAAAAAGAGATTGGACGAGTACAAAGCAGAAAGTAAAGAACAATGGGCAACATTCAAAACTGAATTTGGTGCCGACATGAATAACTTAGGCAAAGCCTTTAAAGATTTTACTGAGAAGGATAAGAAAAATTAGACAAAACGCATGAGATACATGAGGCTGTTTCTTCCTTTCGAAACAGCCTCATGTGTAAAATAAAATTGCCTTGTATTCTCTCAAAACGAACCATTTGCAACTAAAATATAAACAAATTTCTATAATGACAAAGGAAACGAAATGGTCTATTGACCCAACGCACAGCGATATTTCATTTAAAGTCAGGCATTTAATGATTTCGCAAATCAGAGGGCATTTTGAATCTTACGATGCAAATATTTACACAACAAATAAAGATTTTACAACTGCCGATATTAATGTGTGGATAGATGCGGCTTCGGTGACAACAAGCGATGCAAAACGCGATGAGCATCTGAAAAGCGCAGATTTTTTTGATGTCAAAAACCATAGGCAAATAACATTCACGGCAAATACCATTGGGAAGTTAGTTTGTTGCGGTAAACATGAGTTGTGGGGAGAATTAACCATGAAAGGGATTGCCAGACTTGTAAAGTTAGATGTACAATTTGGCGGCATGGTCAACGACCCTTGGGGCAATGAGAAAGCAGGATTTACAGTAACTGGAAAAATAAATAGAAGTGATTGGGGATTGAATTGGAATGCTGCCATAGAAACAGGTGGCTTATTGGTGAGCGAGGAAGTAACGATTTCATGTGAGATTGAACTCACAAAAGTCAATCAAAAAGATGAGAATATGGCATTGCTCTTTGCTGATGCCGCCATAAAATAATATAAAAATTGTGTCCTTTAAGAATGGGTTAGGTGGCATCTATTATAATATTTAGATGCTACTTTTTTTTTTCAAAGCACTGTGAAGATTGCAAAAAATCGATATAGACATAAGGTTTTAAAATAAAATAAATTACTAACAATCAAAATCAACAATAAAATGACAATAAAACATAACCCAATATCAGATATAGAAATCATTTCCATGATAGAGCAAAACGATGATGCAGGCTGGAAAAATTTGTATGACAAATATGCCTTAACAATGTGCGTTGGTGTTCTTTGGGTTGTAGATGACGAAATATTCGTAAAAAATATTATAACTCAATTATTCAATCATCTAAAAACAGATATGACTTTACTATACACTAAAAACACCTTGTGTGAAAGCCTATTACATTATGCTTATGCGGCTACAAATAAAATACTAAGAGCCAATAATACAATAGTTAGAAAAAAACACAAACATAATGAAGTGTTTTCAATGTTTGATACCTTGGTTTACAAACCCTACTCACTCATTAATGTCGCAAAAAGGCAAGTCATGGAGGTTGATAAAGGCGTTAAACGGCTTTATTCAGATTTCAATCATAAGGGAAATTGAAATCTACAAAAGTACAAGTCCCAAAAAGAAAAGAAATCGCAAGAGGATTCATGGCTTTTAACTAAGCAGAACGAGGAAGGGATAACTTTCAAAGCTCTTGATTAAGCCCCCCCTCAGTATATTATATTCATTTCGATAAAAATAAAAAAATGGAAAAAGTAAAAAATTTAGGCATTTGGATGGATCATGCAAGTGCCCACATAATCGAATGTACAAACGAGCAAATTGAGCCTAAAACAATTGAATCAGAATTTACGCATGACGTAAAAGTGGACAGTTTAAATGATAGAGGTGAAAAGCACATGCACATCAAAGAGCAACACTTACAAGCGAGCTTTTACAAAAAATTGGGCGAAGAGATTCTAAACTATGAAGGAGTCCTTCTTTTTGGACCGACCAATGCAAAAGTGGAGTTGTTCAATGTCCTAAATGCAGATCGTCGGTTTGCAGACATAAAAATTGATATGCAACAAGCAGACAAGATGACTGAAAATCAAGAACTGGCTTTTGTGAGGGATTATTTTGCAAAATAAAAAAAATAAGATGAAACCAAAAATTGGTATTACAGAAAAAAACTTACATAAAAGTATTGGTTTATTGTCAAGGATTCTATCGGATGAGATGACTTTATATGTCAAAACAAGGAAATTTCACTGGAATGTGTCGGGTGATAGTTTTATGGAGTTACACAAATTGTTCCAAAGCCAATACACCGAACTGGAAGAAGTGATAGATGAAATTGCTGAACGCATCAACAAATTGGGCAGTAAAACCATCGGCACCATGAAAGAATTTATGGAACAGACGAGGCTCAAGGAATCGCCTAATACATATCCTTCACAAAAAGACATGATGAAAGAATTGTTGAGCGATCACGAATCGGTGATTGTTGAATTAAGAAAAGATATTGAAACCTGCACCGAACAAAATAAAGACGCGGGTACAACAGACTTCCTGACAGGTATTCTGCAACAGCACGAAACAACCGCTTGGAAACTGAGGAGATATTTAAGTAGTTGATAATGGATAGTGGATAGTTGATAATGGATAATGGATAATGGATAACTATCCATTATCAACTATCCATTATCCATTATCAACTATTTACAATGTGGGAATCATGTAATTTTAATAAAAAATTATGTAACACGTATTCTCTAAAATACACCCCCTTTTGTATCCTAATAGTTTAGCAATTATATAGTATTTAGGTACAACATTCAAATTAGTTGAAACTATATTTCTTTTAATTGAAGATATATAGCTGTTTTAGTTGGTTAGTAACATATTTGACGAAAATGAATGGTTTTAACTAATTTGAGTGTTGTTTTTTAACAAAAAAACGTTTTACTTTTAGTAAAAATAATGTCTCACAATACACTTGTTGTAATCACATACATTCGATTAACTGCGGAAGAGATATACTATCTTTACCGCATTTTTTTTGCTAAATATTCAAGTTATGAATCGTCACAAAACGCCATTCGAAATGAAAGATTTAGGTATGTTGTTCCGCACAACTTTTAAAGAATGGAATGCCAAAGACCCATTCAGACAAAGTGCTGTGATTGCTTATTATGCCATTTTTAGTATGCCTGGTTTGTTGGTGCTTATCATCACCATTGCAGGCTCTTTCTTTGGGCATGATACCGTCAGTCAAAATATATTGGCACAAGTCGCCAGCACATTGGGTGCGGACACAGCCGCATCCATAGAAGATATGTTGACAAAGGTGGGTCATTCAAAATCAACACTTTCGGGGTCAATTATTGGTATTTCGACCATACTTATCGGTTCAACGGGTGTATTTGTGGAACTCCAAAAGACATTTAATACGATATGGGAAGTTAAAGTCGTGGTCAAAAGAGGCATCTTACCCATTCTCAAAGCAAGGCTTTTTTCCTTTGGGCTCATTCTTGCCATTGCTTTTCTATTAACCATTTCACTCGTTGTTTCTACTGCGTTGGCGGCTATGAACAACTGGATTAAAGTGGATTCATCAGAATTGATGATAAACGTTTGGCATGTTCTTAATTTTATCATTTCATTAGCCGTCATTTCCACCCTGTTCGGTTTGATGTTCAAAATATTACCTGATGCAAAAATCGAGTGGAGACACGTCTGGTTAGGTTCGCTCGTCACAGGAATATTGTTTACGATAGGCAAAACAGCCCTAACCTTTTATTTTGGCAAAGCAGAACCTGCCTCTGCTTACGGGGCAGCCGGCTCTATCATATTAATGTTGTTGTGGGTCTCTTATTCCTCTATGATTTTGTTTTTTGGTGCAGAATTTACTGCCGCTTATGCCAAAATGTATTGCAATAAAGTCCCACCTACCGACATTGCACGCATTGATAAGCAATAGATGTATGAATGATGTAACTTAGTTTGGTGCAAATACACCCCACATTGAGGTCAAAATGGCTCATATCTGCCTCATCTGACATACACACGGCGATGGAATTACTTTTGAAGATTAATCTTGTATATGGTAATGTGTGAATCATGTAATTTATATCAAAAATTGTGTAACGCATATTTTGATTAACAGGCTCACCTTTGCATCATAAAATTTATTACTTCACGCATAAAAACGATTAAGATGAAAAAACTAACAGCAGCTATCATGTCAACAGTCCTCATGTTCACATTGATGTCAACGCCTTTGAAAGCAACAGTCAGAGAAAATACAACACCGCTTTCAACACCAACAACAATTAGCGCAGCAGAAACGAATACATTAACCGTGCGATTACAGGAAATCAAAGGGATGGATAGGTCAAATATGAGTTCGTCTGAAAAGAGAGAATTGCGTAAAGAAACGCGCTCGATAAAGAAAAAACTCAGTGGCGGCGTATATGTTTCCGCAGGTGCCATTCTTGTTATTGCTTTGCTTTTGATTCTTTTGCTTTGAGTCCAGCGGGTGGAAAACTATACCCCTTTTTTGTCATTCTGAACGCAGTGAAAGAATCTATATAAAGCCTTCATTTTCAATTTTTTATACAGATTATTATACTGCGTTCAGAATGACAAAAAAGGAACGTTATTATTTACACGTTCCTTAAAAATAATGATTTAGGAAACGTTTTGAATCTCTTTCAAACAATTAAAATTAAACAAAAACAATTATGAAAAAAATACTTTTTTCTCTCATGATGTTAGGTGCTTTTACAATGGGTTGTAAAAGCTCACAAAAGACGCAAGCAGATAAAACCACAGAAGCTGCTAAAACAGACAAAACAGGCATGACTAAGACCCAAAAAGGTGCTGTCATTGGCGCATCGTCGGGCGCGGTTATCGGGGCTATCATTGGCAACAACAATAACAACACGGCTTTGGGTGCTATTCTCGGTGCAGCTGTCGGCGGTACTGTGGGGGTTGTCATTGGCAACAAAATGGACAAGCAAGCTAAAAAAATGGAAGAAGACTTAGGCAAATCGGCTACCGTAGAACGGGTTGGCGAAGGCATCAAGTTGACATTCAACAGTCAGTTATTATTTGACTTCGGCAAAACTGATTTGATGGAATCAAACAAGACGGATTTGCAAAAATTTGCAAAAACCTTGAATGAAAATACCGATACCGACTTGCTTATCGTCGGGCATACCGATGATGTCGGTTCTGAATCCTTCAATCAAACGTTGTCCGAAAAACGGGCAGCATCTGTCACTAATTACTTGTCTTCTTTGGGTGTTGGTTATAGCCGTCTTAAAATGGAGGGTAAAGGTGAAACACAACCAACCGTTTCAAACGATACAGAATATAATCGCTCTCAAAATCGGCGTGTCGAAATTGCGATTTATGCAAACGAAAAAATGAAAACTGAAGCCACGCAAGAAGCGAAACAATAAAAGTCATAAGTGATAAGTGATAAATAACACCTTCCACTTAATAGTTTATCACTTTTCACTTACAACTTATCACTTATAAATTTTCCTAACAATTATAAAAATAAAATTCTATGAAAACGATGCAAATGAATGTTTCGGTTTTAGCCATAATGGTGTCCTTGTTTTTGATCCCCTCAGTATCAAATGCTCAAATTCAGTTTGGCATCCGTGCGGGATTGAACGCAACCAATGTTTCTTTTAAAACTTTGCCGAATAAAAGCGAACGGTTTGGTTATCACGTAGGTGTTTTCGCCGATGTGCCTATTTCGCCTGGTTTTGTATCCCTACAACCCGAAATAAGCTATTCAACGCAAGGAACAGCCTTCAAACCAGGCAATGAGCGTCAAACATTGAACTTAAATTATGTTGACTTATTCCTGCCCGTTGCTTTTAAGTTGAGTATGTTTGACTTACAAGTCGGTCCTTTTGCTTCATACATGACTTCTAAACCTGATTTCACCTATTATAGTGATAACAAAGTCTATACTGATGGTTTTAAAAAGTATGATGTCGGTCTAACAGGTGGTTTGAGTATGAATATCAATAAATTAATGATTGGTCTCCGTTACAATCAAGGGTTTGTAGATATTACACAAGATAATGCGCGCGCCGTTCTGGGGAGCGGCAAAAACGCAGTCGGTCAAGTTTCTGTGGGATATAAGTTCTAAAAGAATTTATAATCCATACATGAACATTGAATAGCGGGAGAGGTAATTATGTCTCTTCCGCTTCTTTTTTTAAAAATCAAAATCATGAAAAATCTATATAGGCATATCGAAAAATTTTTTGAAAAACTAACCGCCGTCATAACGACAATACTCGGTAGCTCTATCACTTTTATACTGGCGTTGGGCATGATCATATACTTTTTGAGTAATAGGGCATTTCATGCGCACGACATTCAAGAGTTCATCAGAGATGTCATTCACTCTGTTACTTTTTTGAGTTTATTTATCATTCAAAAAGAATTTAACCGCTTTTCTGCCGCCCTGCATCTAAAAGTTAACGAGCTTGTTGCGTCTCACAAGCCTGCCAACAATGAAGTCATCAATATAGAGGAAAAAACAGAACAGGAAATAACCGAATTGGCAAAAGAATATAAAGAACGCGCTGAAAAAGCTAATCCGAAGGATAGCAAAGTTAAAAATTTCACTTCCCTTTATTAAAAAACGTTAAAATGAAAAAGAACTCCTTTATCGCCATTGGTCTTTTGCTGGTTGCAGCATGGTTTACATTTACAAATCAGTCCTTAGGAAAAATGATGGCTTTTAATCGCGAATGGGCAGGCGAAACCGTGGATTTAACCCAAATATTGGGCAAAAACCTCAATATCGCTTGCGATGAAGACCGCCTATCCTTAACGATAACCTACAATCCTGTTAACCAATTCAATGATATTAAAAATCAATATGGCGACACTTTGCTCTATGGTCGTGTCGTACAATACGAAAAGCTTTATGTTCTGAGTTTGCCGACACACAGTGGCTTATTCGATATCAGTGCCATAGACATTCAACTTGATTGCATCACAGGTTTGAAAACAGCCCGCAAACAAATGGATGCTTTGTCGAACGACATAAAAGCACGTCAATATCCAGAGTTGATATGCAAAACGTGTACAAATCCGTCTATTTTGGCAGTAAACGAAGCGGTTTTGTATGGTTTTTATCAAAAATTCTTAGACCATTCACCCCGCTATTTTTACGAAGAATCGCCACACGAAAGCAAAACACTCTTACTGCAATGATGAATGATAAATTATGAATGATGAATAAAGCGACCCCTCAGTATTCATCATTTATCATTCATATTTCATCATTCCCAAACAATGTGTGAATCATGTAATTTATTTAAAAAATCATGTAACACATAACCCCGTAGTTACACCCACCTTTGCATCGTTGTAAAAATTCATTTACAATTAAAAAATTGAAAAATATGAATACCACCGAATTGAAAGGAAACTGGAAGGAGCAAAAAGGTAAGCTCAAACAAAAATTTGCCACATTGACGGATGATGACTTAATGTTCGCCGAAGGCAAAAAAGATGAAATGATGGGCAAACTCGAAATCAAACTCGGCAAATCAAAAGAAGAATTGCATAAGATTCTCGAGGAACTTTAAAAAAGTGAAAAATGAAAAGTTATAAGTGAAAAGTTATAAGTGAAAAGTTATAAGTACCCCCCACTTTTCACTTATAACTTTTCACTTATCACTCAATAAGTGTGAATCATGTAATTAATTTAAAAAATCATGTAACACTTATCGGCGTAGCAATACCCACCTTTGCACTGTTGTAAAAATTCATTCACAATTAAAATTTTAAAAATATGAACGGCACTGAATTGAGAGGCATCTGGGATGAGCAAAAAGGTAAGCTCAAACAAAAATTTGCTGAATTGACAGATGATGACTTACTGTTTGCAGAAGGCAAAAAAGATGAGATGATGGGCAAACTCGAAATCAAACTCGGCAAATCAAAAGAAGAATTGCATAAAATTCTCGAGGAGCTTTAATAAGTGAAAAGTGGAAAGTGATAAGTGGAAAGTGATAAGTGCCCCCTCCACTTATCACTTATCACTTTCCACTTTTCACTTATATCTTTTCACTTAACAATGTGTGAATTATGTAATTATTATTCAAAATTATGTAACAATGAGTTGCATTAAAGTACCCACCTTCGTATTGTGGAAATTCATTCACAATTTAAAAATAACAGAAAATGAGCAAGGATAAAGGCGTTAAAAATATCAAAAAAGCACCCGCAGATAAGTCTTTGGCTAATAAAAAAGCTTCTGACTACAAAAGTGAAAGCAAAAGTGGGCTAAGCAATCAATCAAACTTAGATGCTTTTAAAACAAAGCCAGAACCGAAAGCAGACAAAAAACAGAAATCTTAATCGAAGATACCCCCTCAGTATAATAGGGAATTATGGATGCTGCATGGTGGTGATTTAACCTAATTAATAGGCTGATTTATCGGCATTGAAAAAACAAACTATAACATGCACATCAATAATCATCAACCCACTACAGGCAATACTTGTATGTCTGTCCAAAATAAGGCTACAACATGGGCGCAGGTTTACGATAACCATGCGCCCATGTTGTATGGCATAATCCTTAAAATGACTGATGATGAATCAATCACTGAAAATATATTAGTGGAAGCATTTGACGAGTTACATGCTGAAAATACGCTTGGAGAGATAAATGCTTTGGTTTGCATTCGGTGTGCCTACAAAAAAACGTTTAAATACTTGACGGATAGAGGCTTAGCTGTTCATAACAAGCCTTTATTTGATAAAAACTGCCCTTGTGTCAATCAATTTTATATCAAAGGAATGAATTTAGAGAAAATTATTGTAGATTTAGAGATAACAAAAGAAGAGGCATTAAATAAGCTGCGAGCAGAATTTAAATATCTCCGTGGTCAGTATAAATAAAAAACAGAACCTGTGAAACTCTACATCAAATACATGTTAAGCGCACGCTGTAAAGCAGCCGTTAAACGCATTTTAAAAGAACTCGAACTTCATTTCATCATCGTTGATTTGGGAGAAGTCGAGATAATGGAAAATATCACGACGGCAGAACGAGACGAATTGAGAATCGCTCTGTCCGATTCAGGATTTGAATTAATGGACGATAAAAGAGCCATTTTGATTGAAAAAATAAAAAATACCATTGTTCAAATGGTGCATCATACGGAGACTGACGATAATATTAAAATCAATTTTTCTAATTACCTAAGTGAAAAATTGAGCCATGACTATACTTATATGGCAAATCTTTTTTCAGAAGTACAAGGCTCAACGATTGAACAATTCATCATATCACATAAAGTTGAACGCATCAAAGAGTTGATTATTTATGGTGAATTGAACATTACGGAAATTGCTTGGAAAATGAATTACAGCAGCGTGGCGCATTTGTCCAATCAATTTAAAAAGGTGACTGGGCTTTCGCCTTCTCAATTTAAACAATTGAAAGAAAAAAAGCGAAATCTGGTGGAAGATGTTGGTTAATGATGAATGATGAATAAATGTAGATTTAGGAAATCTTGCTCAAATCACTAAAATGTCGCTTTATTTTATACTGAGGGGGTATAAATTTTAGATAAAAATTCGGAATTATCTATTTATTGGTTTTTCGACGTTCGGGGAACTTTAAAAGTTCCCCGAACGTGGGTGTTGTTCCAATTAGATAATTCCCTGAAAAATATAACGAAGATGATGAGAATAGATCCTTCAGGTTGTGCAAATGAAGCACTCAACGGCAACAACGCTGATAAACGACGGGAAACCGATGATTATCAGCATTATTTATTTATGCAAGCACCTGTCGCTATTATGATTTTGAAAGGTAAAGATTACTGTGTAGAATTAGCCAATGATTTTTATTTACAAATAGTTGATAAAAACAAAGACTTTATAGGCAAACCCATCTTTGAATCATTACCCGAGCTTGAATCGCAAGGTGTTAGGGAGTTGCTTGATGCCGTTATGGAAAGCGGTAAGCCCTTTGTTGGCAATGAATTGGCGGTCAATCTCAATAGAAATAATAACATAGAGCAAGGTTTTTATAATTTTACTTTTCAACCCATTTGTGAAGAAAATAACATTATAGGCGTTATTGTCGTCGCTACCGAAGTGACAGAACAAGTGCTTTCACGTAAACGGATTGAAGAAAGTGTATCGCATTACCGACAGATGACGGATTTGATTCCCACAAAAATAAGCAATGCCAATGCCGATGGCAGTGTCGCATACTTTAATCAACACTGGTTAGATTTTGCGGGATTGAGTTTTGAAGATCTCAAAGAGTGGGGGTATCACAGCATTATGCACCCTGATGAAATAGAAGAATTTCAAACCCGCTTTCAGGCAGCTGCTCAAACTGGAACTGTTTTAGTAATGGAAATGCGTTTCAAAAATAAAGCGGGTGATTATATCTGGCATTTGAATCATGCATCACCTATAAAAGATGCCCATGGAAACATTAAGATGTGGGTGGGTTCTACCACAGAAATTCAAAAAATTAAAGAAAGTGAATCTCATTCCCGACAGGTATCCGATTTGATGCCCACAAAAATAACCAATGCCAAACCAGATGGCACCATCATTTATTACAGCAAAAGTTGGCAGGATTATACAGGCGCAAGTTTTGATGATTTGATAAATAATGGATGGGGAAAATGGATACACCCCGATCAATTAGCAGAAACAACACGTCGCTGGTTGCACTCAGTTGAGACGGGTAATGATTTTGATATGGATGTGCAAATGCTCAATCATAAAGGGGCGTACCGTTGGCATTCGAGTAGTGCCAGAGCTGTAAAAGATGAAAATGGCAAGACGAAACTTTGGATTGGCTTCAATAGTGATATTCACGAACAGAAAAAACAAACAGATGATTTGCAAGCCGAAGTTGAAACAGGAACTTACGAGCTAAAAGAAGCGAATAATTCGCTTATGCAAAAAAATAAAGAATTAGAAGATACCAAAAAGAAATTGTTATCAGAGTATGCCCGCAGCCTTATTGAAGCCAGTCTGGACCCTTTGATTACCATAAATACTGAGGGGCATATCACGGATATGAACGAAGCTTTTGCAAAAATTACAGGCGAATCACGTGAAAAACTGTTAGGCAGTGACTTCGTCAATCATTTCACCGACCCAAAAAAGGCACGTGAAATATATGAAGAAGTATTCGCAAAAGGTTTTGTCACCAATTACCCACTCACGGTCATAGATGGTCATTTAACAGATGTTTTATTTAATGGTTCGGTTTATAAAGATGATAAAGGCAATGTATTAGGTGCTGTCGTTGTGGCAAGGGTCATTACGGAACAAAAACGTATTGAAAAAGAATTGGTTGAAGCCAGAGTCTTTGCTGAAATGGCAACTTTAATTGCCCAAGAAGCTAAAATTAAAGCAGAAGATGCGGTGAAATCGAAACAGCAATTTCTCTCAAACATGAGTCATGAGATTCGGACACCGATGAATGCGATAATTGGTTTTACAAAAGTGATTTTAAAAACAGAGTTATCGGCAAAACAAAAAGAATATCTAACTGCCATAAAAATGAGTGGCGACGCTTTGATTGTTTTGATAAATGACATACTCGATTTGGCAAAAGTAGATGCAGGAAAGATGACTTTTGAAAAAACACCTTTCAAATTGTCGCTGTCTATATCCGCCATGTTGCATTTGTTTGAAACCAAAATTCAGGAAAAGAATTTAGAGTTGATTAAAATATACGACCCTAAAATCCCTGAAGTATTGGTCGGCGATCCTGTGCGTTTGCACCAAATTATATTGAATCTGTTGAGCAATGCCGTAAAATTTACCTCAAAAGGCAGTATTACGGTCAGTGTTTCTATACTCAATGAAGATAAAGAGCAAGTAACCATTGAGTTTGCTGTGACCGACACAGGTATTGGTATTGGCGACGATAAATTAGATGAGATTTTTGAAAACTTTCATCAAGCAGCCAGTGATACATCGCGGTTGTTTGGCGGAACGGGATTAGGGTTGGCAATTGTCAAACAATTAGTCGAACCACAGGGCGGAAAGATTCATGTGAAAAGTGCCGTTAACGAAGGCACGACTTTTAGTTTCACTTTGAGTTTTCAAAAAACGGATGAAAAAGCAGAAATCCAAACGGAAATAATAGCAATGGATGATGATATTAAAAACATAAAAATATTGGTGGTTGAAGACATGGCACTCAATCAATTGCTTATGAAAACCGTTTTAGATGATTTTGGTTTTGACCGTGACATTGCCGACAATGGCAAAATAGCCATTGAAAAACTCACGCAAAAAGATGCTCATGGTGCAACCAAAGATTATGATATTATTTTAATGGATTTGCAAATGCCTGAAATGAATGGTTTTGAAGCGACAGAATACATCCGAAAAACCTTGAAATCTAAGATTCCCATCATCGCATTGACGGCAGATGTGACGACAGTTGATTTAGCCAAATGCAAAGCCGTGGGTATGGACGATTATATCGCAAAACCCGTTGATGAACGCATTTTATATAGCAAAATAGTGAGTTTTGTAAAGAAATCTGTATCGAATAATGGCAATAACGGAAAGGAAATAAGCCAAATGGTCAAACAAAGGTATACAAACCTTGAATATTTGATGCAACGGACGAAATCAAATCCCCTATTAATGACAGAAATGATTTCCGCTTATTTGGAACAAACGCCGCCGCTCATCCATGCGATGAAACAAAGTTATCAAGACAAGGATTGGACTTTATTACATTCTGCAGTGCATAAAATGATTCCGTCCTTTGCGATTATGGGAATTAGCACGGATTTTGAAAGTATGGCAAAAAAGGTGGTGGAATTCGCCCGCACACAAGAACAAGAAGATAATATGGCAGATATTGTATCACAACTTGAAAGCATCTGCACACAAGCATGTGAGGAACTGATAGAAGAACTTAAAAACCTTCAAAATAAAAAGTGATGAAAAATATCAACAAAATAAAACTGTTTTTAGTGGATGACGATGCGGTATTCCTAAAACTATCGGAAATCGAACTACTCGAACATGCCGATTTTGACATCGAAACATATCCGACGGGTGAGTTGTGTTTACAGAACTTAGGACATAATCCTGATGTCATCATTTTAGATTATCATCTCGATGGCATTGATAAGAATGCGATGAATGGCTTAGAGACTTTGGATAAAATCAAAAGCTATAATTCAGATATTCCTGTTATCATGTTGTCTTCGCAAGACAAAATCGAAGTGGCTGTCAATTGCATGCACCATCGGGCTTATGATTATGTTGTCAAAAGCGAGACGGCTTTCATTCGCTTACAAAAAACCATTACCAACATTTTTAGTTATAAAAAAATGGAAAAGGAATTGAATTGGTATATGTCGAAGATGTGATACCCCCCCTCAGTATAAACGGGATTATCATCATCAATTTTCGATACGATAGGGTAAAACGCTACTGTGATATGATAAAACCCAAGCGTGATAGGGTAAAACCCAAGCATAATATGATAAAACCCAAGCGTGTTGTGATAAAACCCAAGTATGCTATGGTACTTTCGTATAGTTAGTGATAAGCCGCTTTTGTCATTCAGTAGGAACCGTGTGTCCTGACCTTCTTAGACCCGACAGCCAAAGGTATAAGAAAATGCTATTTTCAAGATGATAGGGCGTAAGATTTACGTGAACTATCG
>JAYVFS010000340.1:0-22319 GCA_043772905.1 Saprospiraceae bacterium
AAAATAAATTCAATTATAATTCAACACTATATAAATATCAATTTAATTAAATTTGATAAATCAGCAAAATAAAAAATCATGTGGGCAATGTCGGTTAAAACAAAGGCAGAGCAATTATAGATTTAGGAAGGGGTTACAATAAAACAACAAAGCGTAATGAGTGTTAATCTCATTACGCTTTGTTGTTAATACGAATTACTTAATAATAAATTTATAAATAATTGGCTATAAATCTTTTACTGAATTTTTTTCAGAAATTACTTCTTTCAATTCCTTCAAAAAAGCATATTGCTGTGGCAATACTTTTTTGAAAGCGTCCTTGACAGCAAAGTAAGTACCATGTTTTTCTAACTCATTGAAAACTTTGTCGGACACCAAACGCATATCTTGTTTTATCAAACCTTTGAGCGAAGGAATGTCGTGCCAATCGCCTTCGACAGCTATCGCTTGATATTGTTCACCATCTTTTTCAACGGGGTCGAGTTCAATCGCATCAGCGTTCATTTTACTGAGGGGGGCTTGTGGCAAATGCCAATCGTCGCCTTCAAGGTCGTGATTGACGAGGAATACTTCTAAACCGCGTTGCTGAATGCGATAGATGATGAGATGCGCTTTTTTGATGATGTCTTGCATAGAAAAAAATTGAGTTGCGATATGAGTCAGTAATTATGCGAATACAAAGTTCTACAATATAATGTATGTGAGTATCTAATTGTTGCAAAAACTTTCAAAAAAAATTGAAAGTTGGTTATGGCTTGTAATAATCAATAATCAATCCCCAATAACCCATCACAAAGACTCTGTCTTGTATTTCCCTTTTTTCTTTGGTTCATCGCCTTTGCGTTGTTTGTCGTAAGGTTGAACAAGTGGCATACCGTCGGTATTTGGCGACATTGGAAAACCGTCTTTGAACATGCTGCTGAAACCTTTGAGCATATCATCGAGGTTAAAACCTTTACCAAAATCAGGCATTTGTCCTTGAAAACCTCGTAAAGATTCATTCAAAGACGTATCACCATTTGGCGATAAGTTGTGCCAATTTTGACCATCGAACAGCATACCAAATGACTGCATCATGCTTGTATCCATCTGAAAAGGCATGTTTTTGAAAGAAAAACCAAAGTTTTCAGTAGAATCGCTGTCATTACTATTGCCAAACATTTTTTTCATTTGTTCAGCCAATTGCTTTTGCATCTGCATCATTGGGTTCGCAATATTGTCAGAATTGGGCGTTTCTTTTTGGCTATTTTGAGAAAATGTGACGGTCATTGTCACTAAAACTAAGTAGAAAACAGAAATGAACTTTTTCATATTTGAACTTGCATTTTTAAGTTAAACCATTATTTTTAGTAGAAAAACGATTGCGAAAATCCAAAAGTTGTATTCATTAGACGATAGAATTGAGGAAAAGATACGCTTAAAACTTCAATTGAATACCCAAACCAAAGGCATTGCCTGATGCTGAAATAGGCTCAAATGAAGGTTTTATGCGAAAACTCAAATCATCATTGACATCAAAATGGGCTAAATGAGCTGACGTAAAAGCTTCGGCTGCCGCTAAAAGGTAGGTCACACCCGTCAGTATGTACATCTGTTGGGTGCGTTTGAAGTAAGCATCGCGTACTTCACGCAAACGGGCTGCACTTGTCAGTTTAGCAGGTATGCGGGGGTTACCTGTATCTGGGTTTAAAGGGTCTTTCGAATTGCGAAAATTATAGTCTGCTTCTTTATATTCACGATACAATTGTTTATTAAAAGAGGTCAAATAAATGGTCGTACCTAATGCACCATAAACGATAGGCAATTTGATATACCACCATTTTTTGTTATAAATCTGACCACCACCTGGCAGTAATGACCACATAGCTGCCCGCTTTGGTACAGGGAAACTATCCGTCGAGCTGTATTTTTTATCCTTAACAACCTTTTTTACTGAGGGGGTCGAATCGGACTTAACTGATTGGATTTCAGTATTTTGAGTGAAACCACAATTTAAAAGTAGTAATAAAAAACAGTTGACTAAAAGTATTTTCTTCATGCTGTCCTAAACGATTAAAAATGAAAAATCGTTGCTTCACTCAACGCCAAGCAACGACTTTTGTAATGGTGAATGGCGAATAATTTAATGGTGAATTATTCACCATTCACCATTATTTATTTTCTTCAATAAGGTCTAAAATGCGGTTGAGGTCGTCGTCGTTTTTGAAATTGACAACAATTTGACCCGCACCTGTTGGCTTGCGTTTGAATTGAATTTTTGAACCAAAAAAGCCACTCAAATTGTCCACGACAAGTTTGTAAGCATCGGGTACTGAGGGGGTCGATTTTTTAGCTTTGGCTTTCGCTGTCGTGTAATTAGTGACAATATCTTCTAATTCACGAACGCTCAAACGGTCTTTGACGATACGTTCATGCAAAGCCAATTGCAAAGCGATGTCTTTGATGCCGACCAAAACTTTTGCATGACCTGTTGAAATACGTTTTTCTTTGATGCTCTCTTGTAAATTGGGTGGTAATTTGAGCAAACGCAACATATTTGTTACTGTTGAACGGTTTTTATCCACTCTTTTGCCCAATTGTTCATCAGTTAAGCCGAACTCTTCTTTCAAACGTTGATAGGTAATGGCAACCTCAATAGCATTCAAATCCTCACGCAAAAGGTTCTCAACCAATGCCATTTCAAGCATTTCTTGGTCGTTCGCTATACGTATATATGCTGGAATCGCCCTCAAACCAGCCCTGTGAGAGGCTTGTAAACGGCGTTCACCTGAAATCAATTGAAATTGGTTGGTTGTCAAACGCCTCAACGTTATAGGCTGAATAAGTCCATAAATTTTGATAGAGTCGCTCAATTCCTGCAAGGCATTCTCATCAAAATCCTTACGCGGCTGCCAAGGATTCACCTCAATTTGGTCAAGCGGAATAGCGACAATAGTATGAGTCAATTCCTTTACGATATCGGTTACGGAATCGGAACTACCGAGCAATTCATCGAGTCCGCGGCTTTGGTCTGCTAATTTAAGTTTCGCCATGTTTCGTTATTTGTTGCAATCACGCTGCTGTGCGCTGTATTTTATCTTGATTTTTAATTAAAAACTCCTTACACAAGTTCAAAAAATTGATTGCACCTCGACTCGTCGCATCATAAGTGATGACGGGTTTATGGGCATTCGGTGCTTCTGCCAAGCGAGATGAACGGTGTATAATGGTCTCAAAAACATAGTCTTTGGCGTGTTCACGTACTTTGTCAACAATTAAATTGGCAAGACGCAAACGCGAATCGTACATTGATAACAGGAGACCTTCGACTTCCAGTTTAGGATTTAGGTTCTTTTTGACCAAATTAATGGTGTTTTTCAATTTGACCAAACCCTCTAACGAAAAGACCTCACATTGGACAGGAATCAGTACGGAATCTGCTGCAACAAGGGAATTGACGGTAACAAGACCCAACGAAGGCAAACAATCTATAAAAATATAATCGTATTCGTCGCGTATTTGTTCCAAGACCCCCCTCAGTACAAACTCTCTTTTTTCCATGCCCACCAACTTAATATCTGCGCCAACAAGGTCAATAGACGATGGAAGAAGAAATAAATTAGGTGTTTCGGTCTCCATAATGGCATCGTGCGGGTCGTCGCCATTGATGAGACAGTCGTAAATTGTATAATTTTCCGCAGTTGCAAAAACGTTTACGCCCGAAGACGCGTTTGCTTGTGGGTCGCAATCCACCAGCAATACTTTCTTTTCCAACACTGCTAAAGCAGCAGCCAGATTAATTGCTGTTGTCGTTTTTCCTACGCCACCTTTTTGGTTGGCGACTGCAATGATTTTGCCCATTATTTTGATTGATTATTGAGTATTTATAATTGCTTATTTGCTGTGATTTACTTAATGCCAGCAATTTCTCTTAATTCATCAGCCGTTTGTGTTGATCCATCGTGGCTCCAACCGGGCGGCGTAAAGACATATTTTAACCGAATACTGAGGGGTAAGTTGCGATGTTTCACAAAAAAGTCATTCCATATATCTATGAACTCGTGAAAAATCACTTTCACGGGTCCTTTCAAATCTTTCTTTACCACTAGTCCATATTTTACAGGTTCTTCTGGCAATTCGGCTTGATAAGTGCCAAACATTTTGTCCCAAATAATAAAACACATGCCCATATTTCTATCCAAATACCGAACATTTGAGCCATGATGTACGCGGTGATGTGCGGGAGTGACGAATATCCACTCCCAAACGGGTATGCGTTTGATGTATTGCGTATGCACGAGCAAGCCGTAAATTTGGGTAATCGAAAACGACAGCATGATGTCCAAAGCGTCGAAACCCATCAAAGGCAAGGGTAAATAGAACACAAACCGATAAAGCGGCTCTAAAACAGATGACCGAAAGCCAACAGACAGATTAAAATGCTCCGACGAATGGTGTGTCACATGCACTGCCCAAAAGAAACGAACGGTATGCTCGGTGCGATGTATCCAATAAAAAAAGAAGTCTTGCAAAACGATTATCCAGAACCAATACCAAAACTTGTTTTCAATATGAAAAAATTGATACTGATATAAATAATTGAAAGCCAAATAAGTAGGCACTTTTCGTGTAACTAAATCTACCAACATTTGACTTAAAGTCAAATACAAATTTGTAAATGAATCGCGCCACGAATACATCGGTTTGTCACTATGATGCCGATTGCTCATATACATTTCTGTCAGAATGAGCACTGTATAAATTGGCACAGTGACTAAGACTAAACCTAATTCCTTAAAACTATCTGTAATACTCATTCTCTACGTTTTGGGTTTCGAGTTTTGAGTTTTGGGTTATTACAAAACCCAAAACTTAAAACTCGAAACTAAAATTTAACCCCATTGCAGTTCTCCGCCGATATTGGGCAGAATTAACTGTTTTTCTTCTTTTTCAAAGGCTTTTATCGCTTCTTCTTGGTCAATTTTGATATAATCAAACGTGTCATAATGGCAACCAATGATGGTATTGCATTGAATAAAATCAGCGGCAATGATAGCATCGTGATAGTCCATTGTAAAATTTGAGCCTATAGGCAAAATTGCAAAACCTAAGGCTGTGCAAGTCATGGGTATCAACTGCATATCAAGTGTTAAAGCTGTATCGCCTGCAAAATAGAAGCATCCTTCCGCAGTATCAACGACAAAACCAAGTGGATTGCCGCCATAAGTACCGTCTGGTAAGCTCGATGAATGTTGAGCAACAACACATTTAACAGTACCGAAATCAAACTCCCAAGAACCACCAGTGTTCATTGGGTGTGTATTTGTAACGCCTTTTGTATTGAGCCACGTATGGATTTCATATGCACAAATAACTTTACATTCAGTTCGCTTTGCGATAGCTTCTGCATCGGCAATATGGTCCGAATGACCATGCGAAATGAGCATAAAATCACATGGAATAGAATGAATATCAATGTCTTTTGCTAATTCGTTGCCCGATATAAAAGGGTCAAAAAGGAGATGTTTGCCGTCAACTTCGATGCCGAAACAGGAGTGACCGTAGTATTTAATCGTCATTTCAATAATGAATTTTTGGATCCGTTGGATTGTCTGAAACCTATTTTTCGGGGCAAAGTTACCCAAATTTGGTGGGTTCTAATTTTCTTTTGGACGTAAATCGCCATATTTTATAAACAAATGTTCCACAGTTTTAAACATTGAAACTGTGGCTTATCCACCCTTTTAAGGGGTTTGCCACATCGAAACTACGGCTTATCCACAAGTTATTCACATTTACCCAAAAGAAAGATAGATCTCTACCGATAATTTAGCAACTGACGGTAGGTACGAGCTATTTTTTCAGACGGATAACCAAAGCGAAACATGTTGAATGCCGCCATATTCGCTAATTGCACCCGCAACCACGAATTTGTTTCATATTTTCGGGCAGAGACAATGGCGTATTTGGGTATGATTTTGAAAGGAAAAATAGCTCTGGCGCGTTTAATGAAATCATATTCTTCCATAATGCAAAAGTTTTCATCAAAGCCATTGAGTTGTTCAAATATGTCTTTTTTGATAAACAATGTCTCATCGCCACCCCGACACCACAACGATTCAAAACGGTTGAAGTAAGCATTAATGCGCAATAGAAATCGTTGATTATCAAAACGATAACGATAACATCCGATAGGATACCCCTCAGTAATGGCTTGTTCAATATCGTCTAAAAAAGTAGTAGGTGGGGTACAATCGGCATGGATGAAATAATGGACATCTGCTTTGGCTGCTTGCGCCCCAATATTCATCTGAATGGCTCGACCTCGTTTTGGGGAGACGATGACTTTAGCCCCCTCAGTACGTGCATATTCAATTGTATCATCTGTACTGGCAGCATCTACGACGATGATTTCCAGCAAGCGGCTATCTCCATTTTTTTTCAAAAAATGGACTAATTGTGCGATGTTTTCCGCCTCGTTGAGAGTGGGTATGATGATACTGAAAGTCATAGTTATAGGATATTAGTATTACCTGCTTTAGTTATTCTTCATGGAATGTACGAAGAAATTACACCCTTGGGTTTTCAACAAGGATAATACTAAATTGTTCAATACCAAATAGAGCGGAAATAGAGGAATCAATGGAACAATTCTACGATTTTTGGAAAAAAAACAAGGTAACCGACCGTTAAAGCACCAAAAGCGGTCAACAAAACAGCGGCAGCAGCCACATCTTTTGCTTTGCCCGCGAGGTCGTGATACTGAGGGGATACCAAATCAACAATGAATTCTATGGCAGTATTCATCGCTTCGGCGGCTAATACGGCGGCACTTGTTAAGGCAATGAGACACCACTCTGTGGTATTGAGGTTGAAAAAAAGACCAGCTGCTAAGACGACGAAAAGTGCAGTTAAATGAATCCACGCATTGGGTTGTGTACTAAAAAGTGTCGCAATACCTTTGAAAGCATAGCCAAAACTTTTAATTCTGTTTTTGAGCATTTGTCCAAGTATTTGAGAGTTGATACGTTCCCGAAATCCCTAAATGCTCATCTTTTTTGCCAATAATGGTTTCGAAATAAATACATTCAAGATGAGGTGTGAATAAAATATAGTCAGTGGGGACTTCTGTTAAGTCAAAATGACCGTCTTTTCGCGTAGGGCTAAATCCTCGCCGACTTGTGAGTAACCCCGCCTCTTGCTTAAATTGTCGCATTTCCCAAGAAGAAGATTCGATATTGTAATCACCTACCGTAATAAGTGGATCCGTTATACATTGCACATGTTCTGCGATGATGTGCATTTGCTTTTGCATTATTTGATAAGCAGATGTAAATAAAGGCGGGGCGACATAAGTACTCAAGATATAAAAAGGGCGACTCGAAGGCGTTTTTTTCAGACTAATAACCAGACTAGGTATGTCTTCACTATAAAAAGTATCGCAACTCGCAAAAGGATATTTTGAAAAAAGCTCAATCCCATAAACATCAGCTCTTTCAACGCGGCAACTATAAGGATAAAGACTTGATAATGAGTCTTTTAGTCTGCGACTCCATTCGAAATCAACCTCTTGAATTGAGAGAACATCTGTCCCCGTTTTTTTGATGGATTCTAAAGTCTCACTATAACTACTACTGCTCAAAGAAACATTGATTTGGGCAACACTGATATGTAGCGCATTGGTTTGTGGCAATTTTTCAACTTTAGAGTTAGACATACCCTTCAAAAACAAGCATAAAAAGCCGCAACAAATGAACGATAACATTGTCAATCGAGCTTGTTTTATGGCTAAAAAGCCCAAACCCAAAAGCCAATAACCCATCGTAATTTGGGGTGCAAAACGTGTAAACACTCTTAAAGAATGATACTCAGGTTGAAAAATACATAAAAGTGCGCCCATTATCAGTACAGCTCCTATTGCACGTTGCAACAACGTTTGTTTGTATGTAAGATTTTCGAACATTTCCATTGTATTGGCAAAATTATACAAAAACTTGAAGCCTCTATCTTATTATGAAAAAAATTACAAACGACCAGAAACAACACAAGCTAATTTTTCTCTGTTTACTTGACCAGTTGGGCTTATCCATTCAATAGCTAAAATATAAATACCCACCCTTATTTTGAGACCTTCATCCGTATCGCCTTCCCATTTTATAGTACCTTCTACATTCAGTAACTCATTGTCTTTCAGTTTTTTAACTAATTTTCCTTTGTCATTAAAAATGAATATTGAAGCCGCATAGCCCCCTTTGTCAAAGTGATAATTTAAACTCAAAAAATCCTCAAAACCATCGCCATCAGGTGAAAAAGTTTTTTTCTCTAAACTGAAAACTTGGCTTGATGTCGCAACTTTTGAGGCGTTATATTGTGAGTTTTGTTGGGCTGGCGTTGCAAAACCAACGGTCTGCGCTGCGGATTGCCAATTTGCCTTATCATTTGACTTTTGGCTTGGGTCAATACGTTCTAATGATACCCCCTCAGTATTGGCGAGGAGTGGGTTGTGCCATGATTTTTGGTAGGTGAAACTGTCAATGGGATTTTTTAAAGAACCTCCTTTTAATACAACTCTATCAGTTGACTCAACGAAAGTAGGAACTTTATTTTTGACTATCCTTTTTCGAAATTTTTGTGCCTTATAATACCGTTGTATATAAATGGGGTTGTCAGATAACACAACATATTCGTTAGGAAAAAGAAGCATTTTGATATTAATCGGTAGGTCAAGAGCGATGTTTCCAATTTTCAAATCATTTATATCGAAAACCATAGTTTTTGAATTATTGTACAATTCGACAAAACGACTGCCACCTGTTTCTGGATTTACTAAAATTTCGTTGATGACGATTGAATCTATTTTAGCTCTTTCAGGCATTTTCAATAAAAGAGTTGTATCAGATTTTAATGCAGTTGAAGCATCAACACACCCTTTTAGCGATTTTTTGATGGTCAGATAATATGTATTGTCTTTCGTTAAATTAGTGTTCAATTTTAAAACAATTTCATTGAACAACGGTCGAACAATAGAATCAAAAGCCGCTATTATATTGTTTGACATTTGATATATGCTTTTTGAGGCTGAAACGCTGTCAATACTTTTATTAAAAACAATACCTACTTTGTTGCTGCCAATTAAGTAGTAGCGATCGATTTCTAAAGGAATTGTGTCTTTAAAACTTATTGAATTCGGCTTACCTGGGGTACCACCATCAGGGTTATTTGAGCCGTCCCAACCTAATACTTCACAAGGAAAATTGACATTTGTACGTTCAAGTGTTACACCGCCGCTTGCTTTCTTGGAGTCACTATATAATGTCAAATCGTAACTTGCGGCATCTATAATTTTACCACTTGGCGTTGACAAATAGAAAACATCGTTAGGATTGACTAATGTGAAAAGGCTATCTAAGGCGAGTGTATCACCGTATATCTTAAAAGAAACATCTTTGTTCTTCTTATAAACGGTTAAATACTTATTGGCTTTTAATGAAAATTCAGGTAAAACAGTCAGTTTCTTATCATTATAAAATCTTAGATTTTTAAGTTGAATGGAATCTTTTGTACGATTATACAATTCAATAAATTCAGAATTGGGCAATTTGGAATTTGCTAAAGGTTTAGCCATAAACTCACTAATGACAATGTCATAAGGTTTGATATTAGAAGCATTTATTTGTCCAAAAACCACCCCCCTCAGTAAAAAGAGGCAAAAGACAAGCTGCCAAGGGCAAATTTTAAACAGTTTTGGTTTTAAAATTGGGTATTTCATCGTTATAAGTTCGGTGTAAGTTCAAATGATTCTTGAATTGTCAAGACAAACTTACATTTTTTTTAAGAACGATGATAAAATTTGGCGTAATTTTGCCGCCATTAATTTTAGGTTTTTACCAATTTTTTATCAATATCATAAAATTCAACTTAAAAATGAGAGTAGCAGTCGTCGGTGCAACTGGTTTGGTTGGCACACAAATGTTGAAAGTCTTGGAAGAGCGCAATTTTCCAATTTCTGAATTAATCCCTGTCGCATCTGAAAAAAGTGTTGGCAAAACTATTATGTATAAAGGTGAATCTTATCCAATCGTTGGCTTGGCAACGGCTGTTGAAATGCGTCCTGACATCGCTGTTTTTTCAGCAGGTGGCAGCACATCAACAGAATGGGCACCGAAATTTGCAGAAGTCGGTACAACCGTTATAGATAACTCATCGGCTTGGCGCATGGACCCGACTAAAAAATTGGTCGTTCCAGAAGTCAACGCTTCGGTTTTGACCGCAGACGATAAAATCATTGCAAATCCAAATTGCTCAACCATTCAAATGGTCGTCGCATTGAAGCCTTTGCACGACAAATATAAAATCAAAAGGGTCGTCGTTTCGACTTATCAATCGGTTACAGGCACGGGCGTAAAAGCGGTTCGTCAAATGGAAAATGAAAGAAACGGCATTTATGACGGAGAAATGGCTTATAAATACCAAATTGATATGAACGTCATTCCGCATATTGATGTGTTCCTCGAAAACGGTTACACAAAAGAGGAAATGAAAATGGTTTTAGAAACCAAAAAAATCATGGGCGACGATTCTATTCAAGTAACGGCTACAACGGTTCGTATTCCTGTTGTTGGGGGACACTCTGAATCCGTGAATTTGGAGTTTGAAAACGAGTATGACCTCGCAGAAGTCCGCCAAATCCTTGAAAATACTGAGGGGATCATTGTCGTTGACGATGTAGCGAATTTCAAATACCCAATGCCTATGGACGCACACAACCGTGATGAAGTGTTCGTTGGGCGCCTTCGCCGCGACGAATCGCAACCTAAATCATTGAATATGTGGATTGTAGCGGATAACCTTCGCAAAGGTGCGGCAACAAATGCCGTTCAAATCGGTGAGTATTTAATCAAAAGTGGCATCCTCAAAGCGCAAGCTGAATTGGTGTAAGTTTTTGATTTCCAATACATTAAAAACGCCTTCCGAATTGTTTGGGAGGCGTTTTTGTTTTATGTTTTTAACCATTTTTCATACCGTTTCATGACGATTTCATGGTCAACAAGATTTTCCTCGTGATATGTTTCTTCAACGGCTATTTCAAGTTCATTCATCTCCTTTTTCGTTAAATGCATTGCATTTTGGACTTCTTGATTCAAAACGGTCATTCTTTCCATCAATCGAATATTGGCTTCATCAATGGCTTCAAAAAGCATTTTACGTTCATCACCAGGACGTGATTCGATATCAGAATAGAGTTTTTGTTTCAATTCTAATCGCTTTTGAGCATCTGTCAACTTCGTATATTGGTCGTAATAAGACTGCAAAACAAGATGTTCCGTTAAGCCTTCGGCTAAGTTTTTCTCTTTAGCCCATAAGTTTTGTTCTTGTTTTTTAGGTGCAAATATATCAGGCACTTTGAGCAGTTTTTGATTGCCAATGCTTATTTTTTGTCCATTAATCTCGACGAAAATGGGTAATTCTTCAAGTTCAAATTTACCTTTTCGGATATATTCATAGACAAATTGACGGCTAACGCCACGCTTTTTGCAATATTCAGAAACAGTTGTTATGTACATTTTTGCTTATTTTAAAAGTTTAAATAATTGGTTGTCAATGCCTTAGTCTTCTGTTGGTAAATCACGCAATTCAGAAAGCGTTACAATCAGTTTTCGATACTCATCCATGAGAGATTTTGTTGCTGAATCGTTATGTGTATTCAGTTCAATGAGAAAATCAAGTTCAAGTAGTTGTTTTTCAAGATACGCAATCATGCGTTCTTTTGTGGCTTTCGTCATAATTGTATGTTTGTTTTTGAAAAATGAATAAGACAAAGAAACAAATTACTTTACAAAAAGTAAAAAGATTCCCTCTTTTTATTTGATGATAAAAACACACCCCTCAGTATATTTCTCCAAAAACGCTCCTAAACCGCTTTCTTTTCGTAAATTTGCCCCGTTTTTCAGAAGTGATACATTTATCACCAAAATCGAAAAACCAACAATTGAAAAAATGGGAAATATAGTTGCCATAGTAGGTCGCCCGAATGTGGGCAAATCTACTTTTTACAATCGCCTCGTCGGTGGACGGGAAGCCATCGTTGACAATGTTTCGGGCGTGACACGCGACCGCAAATATGGCATGACGGAATGGAATGGGAAAAAATTTAAAGTCGTTGATACAGGCGGTTTTGTCGAAGGGTCGGACGATATTTTTGAAACGCAAATCCGTTCGCAAGTGCGTTTGGCGTTGGAAGAAGCCGATGTCATTGTTTTTATGGTGGATGCCACAACAGGATTGACCGACCTCGACGAAGACATTACTGAAATGTTGCGTCGCACACGTAAACCGGTGATTTTAGCGGTTAACAAGGTGGATAACCCCACGTTGCAAATGGCTGCTAATGAATTTTGGAGTCTTGGCTTCGAGGAAGTGTTTTTTATCGCTTCCATTTCAGGTTCAGGTTCGGGCGATTTGCTCGATTCAGTGGCTGAAAAAATCGAAAATGTTGAACCTTTGGAAACAACATTGCCAAAACTCGCGATTCTCGGACAACCGAATGTTGGTAAATCATCGCTTTTGAACGCTCTTTTGGGCGAAGAAAGGACGATTGTTACGGACATCGCAGGTACGACACGCGACCCAATTCATACACATTACAACAAATTTGATAAAGAATTTATCATCGTGGACACCGCAGGTATGCGTAAAAAAGCCAAAGTTCATGAGGATTTGGAATTTTACTCGGTCATGCGTGCCATCGAAGCGATTGAAGAATGTGATGTTGCTTTGTTGATGATTGATGCGCAAACGGGTGTCGAAGCACAGGATATGTCCATCTTCAAATTGGTACTTGACCGTAAAAAAGGTGTCGTCATTTTGGTCAATAAGTGGGATTTGGTTGAAGGCAAAGGAGCGAATAGTGCACGTGACGCTGAAGCCATCATCAAAGAACGCATTTCTCCTTTCAATGATGTGCCCATCATTTTTGTTTCTGCGAAGGAAAAACAACGGATTTTACGTGCCATCGAACTCGGTCTTGAAGTCTTTGAACGCCGCAGTTTGAAAATCAAAACATCTGTTTTAAACGATTGGCTCGAAGAAGTGACCGCACATTATCATCCGCCGGCACATCGTGGACATTTGATAAAAGTGAAATATGTGACGCAAATTCAAAACCTGCATTACCCTGTTTTTCAGTTTTTCTGCAACCACCCGAAACACGTTCCAGAGAACTACAAACGGTATTTGGAGAATAAATTAAGAGAGAAATTCAACTTTACAGGCACACCTATTGCGTTGATTTTCAAGGAGAAATAAAAAAAAATACGTGTCGTTAGACTCGTTTGACCCCCTCAGTATTGGTTGATACGGAGGGGGTATTTTTATATAATTTTAAAGTTGAGTTTATGTAATTTCAAAGTTGAGCTTATGTAATTCCAAAGTTAAGTCTTTGTCATTTCAAAGTTTGACCAAATACGGACACATTATGCCGCTAAAGGCTGGTGTTCTTCTTTGTTTTAGAATTGAGCAATAGAAAGACATTTTTGAACTGGGTTCATTGCGAAATCGCTTTTTGTTATTCTGAACGCATTGAAATAATCTGATAAGATATTGATTTTCAAAGTTTTATACAGATTCTTTCACTGCGTTCAGAATGACAAAAATCTGTTATTTTTTATTATTATCTGGATAATGACAACACTAAATACTTAAAGCTACAAAAGAGGGCACTCAATTGTGCCCCCCCCTCAGTAGTCAGTCAAGTTAATAGTGTCGGGGATAATCTTAGGAAGATTTTAAATCTTCCTAAGATTGTGCGTTCTCCGTCATTTAGCTCGAAATACTTACCCGACCCTATTAGATTGACTGACTACTCAGTAATAGCTTATATTTTAACACTAAACAATTGAAAATCAATACCCATCATTCTGTTTCAAATAGCCCGGTAAATTGGAAGCACCATCAATAGCTGTTTGTGGTATTGGGAAAATCCGTTTCTTTTTATCGGTGTTGGTTTTTTCTGTCCAAGCATCCTCATATTTTCCAAAACGAATCATGTCGGTACGTCTAATCATTTCCCAATAAAGTTCAAAACCACGCTCGCGAAACAGTATATCTAAAGTCATGGACGTGAGCGGTGGCGGTGGTGTCGTAGCGGAACGTGCGGCTCTAATTAAATTGACATCTGCTAATGCACCCGCAGCATCACTACTTTTACGCAATTTCGCTTCGGCACGCATGAGATAGACATCCGCCAAACGGACAATAATCAAATCGGCTTCGCCAAAATTCCGACCACTGGCTGATTTTTTGCTGAACTCATATTTTTCTACTCTATAACCTGTATTGTAATTGCTGCCCGCAACTGTAAAATCTATCTGTTCGGTAAAATCAACAGCTAAAGTCGGTTTATTACGGCTGTCATGGAAGAGCTTTGCAACGAGCATTTTGCCATCACTACACTTCACAAAAACACCATTTTTTCTAATTAAACCATATTGTTGACCCCGTAAAATGCCTCTATTGATATTAAAATTAGCGGCATCCACACAGGAATCTTTTCCATTTGAGTAAATGCTTAGATTTTCCTTATAAAAACGAGGGTCAGCGGCAGCAGGGTCTTTGGGTGAATAAGCATTAGCCCATGAGCGATAAAAATCAGGCGTTATACCTGGGCCATCTGTACCGTTTGCATTCGGAAAAGCGGGCAATGGGAATTGATCGCCCGACAAAGAGAAATAGGACATACGGTTGTGACCGTTCAAATCGAAACGTTGATCAACAGCAAAAATCAATTCTTTATTGTCATGATTGTCAGAGTTGAATATTGAAAAATAGTCTTTTGATAATTGATATTGATTGGAATTGATGATTTTATCACAGTATTCAACGACTTTATCCATATCCTCTGGTTTAAAAGTCGGTTTATCGGCATAAACATCTCTATACACCGCTGCATTCAAGTACAAACGAGCAAGTAATCCCCAAGCTGCACCTTTTGTCAAACGTCCGGGTCCGACAGTCGTTTCTAAATTTGGCTGAACGGCGAGTAACTCATTTTTGATGTATTCAACGGCTTCATTACCCCTCAGTATTTTTGAAATATCACCTATATCTTCCTTGACAAAGATGACCCCGAACAGGTCTAAAGTCAGCATAGAATAATAAGCCCGCATACCTCTGGCTTCCGCTAAAAACGTTTTTGCCAAAGGGTCTTTGTTGCTTGGTAAGGCTTGAATGGCAGAAACACACCGTGAAACCCCTTGTAAAATGGAGTTCCATGTACTACGCAAATTTGGGTCGGTACTGGTGTAGGTGTGTTGGTGCATAGCAAGGTAAATTCCATTGTCGCCCCAATCTGTGCCGCCTCTATAAGGCAAAATGGCTTCATCTGTTGATATTTCTTGAAGCGCGAAATAGGTCGTATGTTGAAAGATATTGGGCAAAAGCGCATAAGTTGGGGCAATGATGCCTTCCGCCGCTTGCTTATCGGTCAGCCCTGTTGCGGATGTTTCGTCCAATATTTGTTCTTTCAAATCGGTACAACTGTTTGAGAACAGGATGCCTACAAAAGTGAGCAATATATATAATTTACTTTTCATGATTTTTAAATTTTATTAGTAAAATGATTAAAATACTGAGGGGGGCTATGCCCATTTTTTGACGTTTAAAAAATGACATTTAAACCAAAAATAAATGATTTAGCCTTCGGATAACTCAAATAATCAATGCCATAAGATGAAATACCGTTGATGGTTCTGTCGGTACTAACCTCTGGATCGTAACCATCGTATTTCGTGAAAAGTAATAAGTTTTGTCCTGTCGCAGACAACCGTAAAGAAGACACCCATTTATTGAGACCCAATGATTTAGGATTGATATTATAACCTAATGTCACGTTATTCAATCTGAAATAAGCACCATCTTTTAAGTATCTGGAAGAAACGGGCGCGGAGTTATTGATGGATTCGCTGGGTGCTTCAATGGCTTCTGCAGTGGTGTTGATACCTTTTGACAATCTTAATTTGTAAAAATTAGAGTTTGCCGTATTATCATAAATTTTATTGCCTGAAACGCCGTTGAAGTTGATACTCATATCAAAACCGCCATAGGACATATTGCCATTTAGGTTATACTGACGGGTCGGTAAAGCACTGCCGACAGCGACTCTGTCTTTGTCGGTGACGATGCCATCGCCATCCACATCTCTAAATTTGCTAATGCCTTTATCATCAAAACCTGTAAAATCTTTTAAGAAAAAAGTACCGATGGGCTGACCATTGATATAACCATTAATCGTCGCCGATGTTAAACCCGAACCCGAAGCAGAGCCTGATGGAATAACGGAGTAAGGCGAATTTTCCACAACATTGTCAATAAAGGTAATATTGCCGCCAATATCAAACCTAAAACCACTTGGTCTTCTGAAATGGTAGTATAATTCTAACTCCAAACCCTTGTTCGTAATGCTCATATCCTTCACGTTTGTCCAAGTTGTACTGGCAGGTTGAACGGGGTCGGCAGGAATGACTTCCAATAAAATATCATTTGACACCTTATTGAATACGTCCAAAGTGCCTGAAATAGCCCCATTAAATAGCCCAAAATCAAGCCCCATATCCATTTGGTTTGAAGCTTCCCAAACAATATTTGGATTTGCCAAGCGCGTATAAGACGTTCCTGCAGGGTAAGTACCTGTCGGATACAATGGATAACTGGCTGTACCAGACACTTGTGAAGTAAACAACGCCTGTGTGATTTTTGAAGGAATTTCTTGATTACCTGTACGCCCCCACCCTGTACGCAGTTTTAAGTCACTGAAAATTGTATTTTTCATAAATTCTTCTTCAGCAATCCGCCAGCCGAGCGAAAAGGATGGAAAAATACCATATTTATTGTTCGCACCAAATTTGGAAGAACCATCCGCACGGACTGTTCCCGTAACTAAATATTTACCTTTATATTGATAATTAACACGTGAAAAGAAGGACTGCAATTCATTTATCAAGGCAAAACCGCCTGGTTTATTATTCGCCAAGGTCAAATCCTGCCCCAAACCAGGGTTGTATTGGGGTTCAATACTTGAAATAGGGAATTTATTGATGCTGTAACTACGCCCTTGCACGAATATTTTTTGATAAGAATGACCAACTAAAGCCGATAAATTATGGTCGGTTTTTGACATCGTGTAAGTGATATAATTTTCAATCAACTTATTGCGATTCGTAATATTAATGGTTTCAAGTCGACCATCTTGAAGCGGTACTGCGTTGGGCAGCGACTGTATATCACGTGTCGAAGTTGAATTGTCAATGCCGAAATTAAGTTTATACACAAGACCTTTCAAAATGGTAAAAGAAGGCGATATATTACCGATAACGCGATTTATGGTTGTAATATCTTTTTCTAAATCCAAGGTAATCAATGGGTTAGTACCGCTTGCATATTTAAACGGCTTCCCGTCAGTATCGTAAGCGGGATAAGTGGGATTGGCTGAAATCGCACCACCTAACATAGAGCCGATCGGCGGACGTTCATTTTTTGTATAAGTCGAATTCAAATTCACATCAATATTGAGCTTGTCATTCAATAATTTTTGAGTGACATTGATACGCCCTGTGTAACGATTCAATTCATTGTTTTTTAAAATCCCTTCTTGATTTTGAAGACCCAATGAGGCATAATAGGTCAGTTTATCGGCACCGCCACCAAAAGAAAGGTTGTGGTTTTGGGTGTAAGCCGTCCGCATCACTTCTTTTTGCCAGTCTGTATTGGCTTTTAAGTCTTCTAATACGCCGCCAACTTTGGGCACTTGGATTCTATATTCATCAGCAGAGAATACTTCTAATGGTCTGGCAAGGTTAGAAATACCATAATTTGTAGAAAAATTCAAGGTAGAAAACCCAGATTTACCGCGTTTAGTTGTAATCAAAATAACACCATTTGCACCACGAGACCCATAAATAGCAGTCGCCGAAGCGTCTTTTAAGACATCTATGGCTTCAATATCTTGTGGATTCAAGAAATTCAACGGGTTTGTTGCGCCACCCGTACTTGTATTGTCCAAAGCCACTCCGTCTAAAACAAAAAGCGGTGTACTACCTGTGCGAACACCACCCGGACCTCTAATCGTGATGTTTTGCAAACCACCCGGTTCGCCACTGGCTGAAGTGACGTTGACACCCGCCATTTTGCCTTGCAAAAGTTGCTCGGGCGAGTTAATGATGCCTCTGTTAAATTCGCCACTTTTCAGCGATTTGACAGCACCCGTCATATCCTTTTTAACCGCACTACCATAGCCGATGACGATTAATTCGTTCAAATCACTGGCAGATGAGACAAGGGTAATGTTGATAACTGATTGGTTATTGACAGGCATTTTTTGATCGGTATAACCGATAAACGAGAAAACCAAAGTCGCATCAGAAGGGCAGATGAGTGAGTAATTACCGTCCAAATCGGTCAATGTACCTTTGTCTGTGCCGTCAATGCGGATACTGACACCCACCAAAGATTCTTTGGTGTCACCTGCCATGACCTTGCCCGAAACGGTAATATCGGCAAGTAAGGGTGTTTTTTCAGGTGGTGAAAAAGCCAAAGCGTATAACGTTTGGCACATAAAAAAGCAGAGTAAAAGGGTGTTTAAGTGAGCGTTTTTTTTCATTATGATAGGTTTATGTTAAAAGAGAAATGATGCGTAAAAAAGGTTTCCTTATTGGTAATTTTAAAATATGACTATGCTGTAATTTAAAGTTTTGATTTAGGTTGTGAATGTAAAATATAATTCTGAAATTAGAATTTTTGACGAACATTTACATTTATGCAAACGTTTGAAAAAAATTAAGTGCTGTTACCCCCCTCAGTATTTTGTATCTTCTCGCATCTTGTACTTTTTTGC
The DNA here is from genome assembly GCA_043772905.1 of Saprospiraceae bacterium. Taxonomy (GTDB): domain Bacteria; phylum Bacteroidota; class Bacteroidia; order Chitinophagales; family Saprospiraceae; genus JAAFJT01. The sequence goes on from JAYVFS010000340.1 coordinate 18,866, forward strand.
GTAAAGGTATAAACCTATCGAAAGTCCATTTTGTCAAGCATATTATTTAATTGTTAATCATCATGTGAAGCCGTTTCTGTTTGGTTAGCACCAAATAAAGTCTTTTGGACGAACAAAATAGATGCCCTTGAACGGCGTTTATCCATTCAAGAAGATATTAACATCATTCCTTAATTTTAAAAAAACATAGAAAAATGAGCCATCAACCCATCGTTTTAGAACGGACATTCAATGCACCCATCTCAAAAGTATGGCAAGCACTGACAGACAATGACGAAATGAAAAAATGGTATTTTGTCTTACCCGAATTTAAAGCTGAAGTGGGGTTTTTCTTTCAGTTTTTAGGTGGCAAAGATCCTGAAAATCAATATCTGCATTATTGTGAAGTTACAGAAGTCGTAGTCGGTAAAAAACTAACGTATAGCTGGCGCTATGACGGTTATGAAGGCAATTCGTTTGTTACATTTGAATTGTTTGATGAAGGAGACAAAACGTTATTGAAATTGACACATGTAGGTATTGAGACATTTGCACACCTCAATCCAGATTTTGCAAAAGAAAACTTTGTCGTTGGTTGGACGGCTATACTCGACATGTCTTTGAAGGATTATCTTACAACTTCAAAGTAGAACCCCGAATAATCAACTCAGGCGGTAAAATAATGTTTTCCTTTTGAGTTGTTGTCGTTTCTGAATTATTCAAAAACAACCGAGCAGCTTCTTCACCAATCAATTTACTTGACCGATTGACGGACGAAAGAGTCGGATTGAAGTAAGCAGCAAAAGGCGAATTGTCGAACCCAATAACCGCTACTTGTTCAGGAATGGCAAAACCCATATCCAAAATGACTTGCATGGCAGCAATCGAAACGTAGTCATTGACGCCAAAAATAGCATCGGGCGGATTGGGCAAAGACATCAAACGGCGTGTCGGTACAACGGCACTTTCTGCTTTGAAATTGGTGTTAACAACTAAGTTGTCATCAAAAGGGATATTGTATTTTGCCAAACAATCCTTATAACCTTTGCAACGCCTTTCAGAAACAGTCAAACCGATTGGCCCTTTGAGGTGTGCGATTCTACGACACCCCCTCAGTATCAGATGCTCTGTTGCCGTAAATGCGCCCAAATAATCATCAACTGTAATACTTGTCGCTTCTACCCCATCGTATTCACGGTCAATAAAAATGAGTGGAATATGCCTTTGCAAGATGTTTTCAAGATGCTCATAATGCCCAGAATGGTAGGTTTCTTGCGAAACGGATAGAAAAATGCCTTCAACGCGGTTTGCTAACAACTTTTCAACATATTCTTTTTCGAGGAGATAACTTTCATTGGTCACGCAAATAGTCAACATATAACCACGTGTTTGCAACACCGATTGTAAGCCGTCCAACATCGCTGTTTCGTGAAAATGGCTAAGATTTGGAATGATAACGCCGACCGTCCCCGATTTACTATTCCGCAAACCGAGCGACAAAGTGTTGCGTTGATAACCCATTCGGTTGGCGTATTCCTGAATGTTTTTCCGCGTTTCTTCGCTGATGAGTGGGTGGTTGTTCAATGCTCTGGACACCGTTGACGGCGAGCAATTGAATTTTCGAGCGATGTCTTTAATGGTAATTGGATGGTTGCTGGTATTCATAGCCCAAACATAACGAATTTTAAGGGAAAGGCTATATTTACAACATAGATTGGCTTTTTAAGCAAAAAGAGCATTTTTACTGAGGGGGTAAATATTACAAATAATCAAAGTCATTTTTGCCATCTAAGGCTTGACGCGCAGCAAGAAAAGTCTCTTTTTGCATTTTTAAGACTTTATAGTAGTGATCGTTTTCATCATATTTAAAACGAGCGACACGTTCTGCCAAAATTTTCTCTTCGTCTATTTCACCATTGAATTCAAATGCATGCGTATCGTAGGCATACGGCAACATTTCAGCAATTTTATTTTGCTTAAAACGACGTGCCGACAACGCCAAAGCGGTGCGCCAATTCTCATGCCCTTCAATGGGAATGGGTTCGTCAAAAGTCTTTAAAAAGTCGAAATACATTTGAGTTTCATCGTCTTCTTCTTTCCAATGCCCTAAACGTCTTTGATGATTGTAGTATGTAAAAGCCTCTTTTGTTTCAGTATCTTCTGCTATTTTTATAAAATCCAAAGGGTCAAAAGCGTACAAACCAGGACGTTTGTCCGTTGATTCGTCGGAAGCATCTTCGTTTATCAAATCCGTCCAATCGCTTTCCGTTTTGAGTTTCTCTTTTAAGTTGTTGTATTTTATTTTATAGCCTTCTGCCACATAAATTGTTTCCTTTTCCCCGCGCAAGTCGGGCAAATCTAACCAAGAAATGGTGTGTTGTGCTTTATCAAAATATGTGTAGATGTCAGGCATAATGGCAGAATCGTAGGGTGTTTGTGCTGTATTTGACTTTATTTCTGCCTTTTGACTGCGTAAAAACTGACGATGATTTTTGTAGCCTTGATAGTTTTGCCAATCAATATATTCTCCAAAAAGAGCTTCTGAATGGTCTATTTCTTCTTTCAAAAACCCTATGCAAACATCCAATTCTTCAGGTGTAATGGGGGCAATAAAAGGACACGAACGGATATGATGCTGCCAATATATGAAGTCGGCACAAATGTCTACAAAAGGTAATTGAACCAAACCTGCACGCCATTGACATTGAAGGTTAAAGAGCTTTTTTTGTAGAATTATGTCAATATATCGGTCTGCATCGCTCAAAAACTGCATTTTATGCTGGTCGTAAGCGTCTTTATAATGGTCGATGTTTTTGAAAAAATCGTGTTTTATAGCAGCGTATTCCTTGATGAAACGGTCTATACTGAGGGGGTTATACTGGGCATAGTATGCCAGATAACGTTCATGCGATTTGAGATAGTCTCTGTGTTGCTCTTCCGTCCAATCGGTATAGTTCATGGACTGCACATGCTTTCGTTTCATAAGTTTATAGATAAATGGACTCCAAAAGAAGCGCAAAGGTAAAAAAAATGAACCGTTGATAAAGATGTTGTATCTATTTTTGTGTAAATATATTTTTTCAAAATTAGTGCCATAAAAAAAGACGTATGAGTTACATACGTCTTTCTTTTATGAATGTTTTGTGCTTAAGGAAAAAACAAGGGATTTAAATCTGAATTTGTCAAAATACTGAGGGGGTAATCTAAACGTTATCAAATCAAAACTGATGCTTTAAAAAAATTGACAAACCCCGTTTTGTAGCGTATGCTTTAATTCTAAATTGTCCATAACCTTCTTAAAATATCGCTCTTACAGTAATCCAGAAACAACAAAAGCCTTGATAATCAATTGACTATCAAGGCTTTATGTTGTTTTTCAGTAGGGGCGACAGCACACCCTAAAAAGCCTAAAAAACCGCGCTTTCGATAATGTAAAATATTGCTTACCTATTCTTTACACTTTAAAATGTTTTTG
>JAYVFS010000341.1:0-6907 GCA_043772905.1 Saprospiraceae bacterium
TTTTACGTCTTCTTTGCCGCCTGCTTTGTGTGCCGCTGCAACAACAAGCATTAAAAAAGTGCAGAATAACATGGAAATACGTCCACATTTCCACAAAAATGTCAAAATACTGAGGGGGGCATTGCGCGCAAAAGGCGTTGCTTTTGATGACAATCCTTCACATATTACCCGCATTATCCTTGGTGATTCTAAAAAAACAAAGGCTGTGACCGATAGATTGTTCAATGAGTTTGGTATCTATTTACAGCCGATTAACTTTCCAACTGTGCCGAAAGGTCAAGAAGGTTTGCGGATTGTGGTGACGGCACGTCATACTGAGGGGTATATTGAGCATTTGGCAAATGCTTTGAAAATCGTTCTATAAATCAAGACATTGCCAAGCCGTCAGCGGCTTAATGTTTTAGATGCTTGAGGTTGAATGATAAAGCCGTCTCGATGTGGGTCAATCGGGGCGGCTTTTTTGTGGGGTTTACTGAGGGGGGCACTTTTTCAATATCTTCAACTCAAATCGCTTGTTTTACCAAACTCATTATATATTCAAGGTCTTTACCGTTTTGCGTTCTGATTATATAGTCACCATTTCCTAAATGCCCTTTTTCAGACATATCTATTGCCAATTTTTTAGGGTCGTCTAATTGACCTTTACGGCGATTTATGGTTATTACAAGCCCTTTTTTGAGAATTTCGATGTCTGCTAAGGGTTTTTTATTGAGTCGAAAACCTATGTAGTGTTTCAATGGTCGTACTTCAATATCATCGGTTAAATTCAATATGGCATCTTTAAATTTTTCGTATAATTCAACACTCATATCACTACCATTGTCTAAAAGGTCTTGTTCTGAATAGACTTTTATTTCTTTCACTACTTCTTCAAATGCTTCTTTGGTGTTAAGGATTGGTTTCATATCGGGCGCGGATGCTGTCTTTTTAATCGGTTTAATAGTGACCGTTCCGTTTTCAAACTGTTTTACTTCCCATAGTTCAATACCAAAGTCTTTGAAATTGGTCGCTTGGATTTGATTGTCTGTAAAACTTGTGGACACAAATAAGACTCTACTTTGACTCCAATCTATATCAGAACGTTTGAGGTTTTTATGTAGCGATTCATTATATTCCATGATAAATTCAGACTTGTTTTCAAGCATCAAGTTTAGATACGCCATACCTTGGTCTGCAACGCTGCTATTACGTTGGCGTTTGTATTCGATGATACTAAAAGCCTTTGTTTGTTCATCAAATGCTAAGGTGTCTATACGCTTATTTTTTATCGTGAACTCTGATTTGACCATTTCTAAACCCGTAATAAGGGTCAAATTGCGCTCGAAAAGCCGTTGAATCTCTCGTTCCAAGGCAAAAGGTTTCTCCTTTATTTCGGTCAATTGCTCGCCGTTGATAGTATATATTGTCATTTTTATTTGATTGTGTTTTCAATTATCTCTATTTCCTCATCCGTCAAACCATACAACCCATAAACCAAGTTATCTATGTCTTTTTCAAGGTCGCCCGTTGATACTGAGGGGGTGCTTTGCTTCATCTCAATGATTGTTTCAACAAGTTTTTCAATTTGCTTTGTAGTTTCATTTTGCACGTTTGGAACGGCAAACTGTAAAATATCTCTAATCATAATTTGAGGAAACGTGTCCTCATTACTAATTTGGAACTTCTTTCTAAAATACCAACCTATGAAATTTGAATTTATGATACCTGTCAAGGCTTTGTAACTGATTTGGGCATGGACTTTTAATTTCAAAACAAACAAAAGCGTATTGCAATACGATGTATAAGGTATATAGTTGGCTATCAATGTTTTACCAACAATTTTACGAATTAATATTTTTTCTCCTTCAAATTTTATAGGGCTTCGCGGTTCTGCAAGCCATGAACCATAATTTATCCAATTATTATTTTTCCAAAGAAGGTCATAATGTCCAATGTGTTTACCGTCAAAAAATGGCAGCCAATTTTGATTAACTTGATTTTCAGATGTAAAAGGTTTTGTATCAACGATTTCTCTCGTTTGGTTTGGTTTTCCTTTACCTACTTGATAGGCTTTTATTCCATAAAACATTTCAACAAATGAATCTAATTTTTCAAATTGACTTTCTATTTTATCAATTATAGTAGATTCAATATTATCACTTTGTAAATTGAAAGATTCTTGTTTGAACCACTTTTCAGTAGGAATAAAGAAAGATTTTTCGGGTTCCTCAAGGCTTTGTATCGTACTTTTTTTATTGAAAAGCCTTACTATTACATCGTTTTCAATAAAATCCTTTGTTTCTTCTTGTTTTTCCGTAAAAAACAAAATGGTGTCAACCGTTGCATCATTAAAAACATTGGACGGTAATAAATCAATTTCATAAAGTTTTGACCTTGACAATAAATGAGAACGGGTACTTTGTGTAAAACCTAAATTTAGAAGTGTATCAGGAATAATGAAACTCAAATTTCCTTTGGTTCTTAAAATTTGCAGCCCTCTTTCTGCAAACAAAGTGTAACTTTCACCTCTCCAATTGAATGTATCAAAATCACGTTTGAAAAACTCACCACTTTCACGGCTCATATTTACACCATACGGTGGATTTCCAATAATAGAATCAAAACCGACATAATTTCCTTCATTATTCAATACTTCGGGAAATTCAAACCGCCACTCAAACGCATCACTAAAAATAGCATTATCTTTTATGTCTTTTACCTTTTGCTCAAATTGAGCAACCAATTTTTCAAGCCTATCCACTTCAATTTTATCCACTTTACCGCCGAAAAGGTCGCCTTGATTTTGTGTATTATACAATTGACCTCTAAATTTTGCCAATTCTTTGTTTTCTTTTATTCGGCTGTGAAAACTCGTTTGAAATTGCTCTTTTATCTCGTGTATATAGTGTGTAAGTTCTCTTTTTGCTTCTTTTGTATTGGTGTTTTTGTAATCTTCAACCGCTTTACGATAGGCTTTATAACTGAATTTATGCTTTTTAAACACCTCTGAAAGGTCGTCATTGAGTTTAAAACGGCTTATCAAACTGTTACCTTGTTTGATGTTAATATCAATATTGGGTAATGTCTCCAACTCCTTAAAGTTTGACCCCTCAGTATAAAAAGCGTTTTTCAATAACTCAATCCACAACCTCAAACGGCAAATTTTGACTGAATTAGGGTTAATATCCACGCCAAACAAACAATTTTCAATAATCGTTTGCTTTTCATGGAAAAGGGTTTCTTGTAGTTGTTGTACTTCTTTTGGTGGTATGCCTTTGTCATTCACAAAATATTGGAAAATATCACCTTCATTTTCATCTGTTACAATCAATTCATCATTCTGAATTTCAATTTTATAGTTTCTAACCCGTTTCCCGTCTCGATGAATCAAAACATCTAAATCGGATTTGATAGATATGATTTCATTCAAAGCAGAAACAAGAAAATGTCCACTACCTACGGCGGGGTCACAAATTTTAAGACTGTTGATAATATCATTGGCTTGTTTGCGGTCTGTTATCGCGTCTTTTAAATCATCGAAATTTACCAAATTTTGAAAATTTGGTAAATTTGTTTCCTTGAACTTTTGCAAAACGGCTCGACGGATTGTTTCACGACACATATACATCGTAATAAAGCCAGGCGTAAAGAAAGAACCGTCTTTGTAACCATTGATTTTTTCGAATATCAAACCCAATACAGACGCATTTATCAAGGTGCGTTTGTCGTCCTGTATATCTTCCGTTCCTTCTGATGCAAAATCATAAGCATCTAAAAAAGCAAACAAATATTCTAAGGTCGGTAAATTGCCCGTTCTCTTTTTGCCTTTGTCGTCTTTCAGAACGGTATTTGATAAAATGGGAATGGTTTCACTATCGTCTAAACTACTTATTTCTATTGTTTTACGCTCTAATTCTGTCCTTTCAAAAAGAGACGAATTGAGGTAGGGTATTCTTTCAAATTCAATTTTTGTTTTACCTTTTCTTTTATCCGTTTTTTCGGCTAAAACTTCAAAAAAGAGTTTATTCAAACGGTCATAATCGTAAATTACTGAGGGGTTTAAAAAACGAAAGTCTTTGTTTCCTTTGTGGTATGTGATGAGTTGGGCTTCTAACAACTTCAAAAATAAAATCCGATTGACCCAAGTAATGGACAATTCAAGGGCTATGTTATAGGCTTGTTCGGTTCTGTTACTGCCCAATTTTGATAAGTCGGGAACATCTGAAAAACCGCGATTTTCTACTTTGGTTATGGCATTTTCAAGCAAAGAAAATTCGTCGGGTTTGGCTTTTCGATTAATCAATTTTTTACTGCCTTCTTTAATTTCCTCTAAACCAATGATATGCAACAATTCAGCATAAAAGTTTTTGTCTAATTGGTTGCTATCATTGGCAAATGGCAGCTTTAAAAGGTGAACGGGTGAAAGGATTTTATAAAGCGCAATGAGTTTTTTATCATCGTCTAAATCGGTGTTTGTTACCGTTTTTTCATAGTCTTTGAGGTCGAAATGCGTACATTCCAAGTCAATATCCAAACCGTCTAAAATCGGTTTTGCGACATCTTTATAGAAAAATTCGGTGTTTTTTCCGCTTTGCTTGAAGGTTTCATAACCTTTAACCAATGCCGTATTATGATAAAAATGCTTATCAAAAAGGTTTTCATCAAAGATATACCAATTGTAAATATCTGTGATAATGAGGTGTTTAACGTGTATGTTTTTATGGTCTATACGCTCTTGAAGGTAGTAAAAAATCAATTGATGCAAGGCTTTGACATTGGGCTTTGCATCTGTCAACATTTCCGAACTATTCGGCTTTTTCGTCTCAAAAATAACGCCTACCGAGTCTTTGGTGGTTTTTCCTGTATGAATAACTAAATCCTCACGTCCTTTTGTATTGATTTCATACTGAGGGGTGTAAAACGTATTTTTCAAAAAATCGGAAACGATGTTTTTGTAAAACTCCTCACTTTCCTTATCCGACGCTTTCAGACGGCCAAAAACTTGCTTGAAATTATCTTTGAATTTCTCAATATCGGGTCTGTTGATACGCTCTTTGAGGTATGCTTTGTTTAAAGCGATTTTTGGCGTTTGGGTCGTTAATTTCATATTTGATTTGTTATTGTTATTCTTTCGTGTGGCAAGATAAGCAACCTTTTTATAATACTCTCCAAAATCCTTTAGATTCTCTAAGGTGTAAAAACAAACAAATCTACATCCATTATAGGGCTTTCTTATAAAACATCTATCATCTTGAAACCACCGATTTTCAATCGGTGGGCAAGAATAACCCACGACTCACATCTATCATCTATTCAAAGCATCCCATCAGATGTGATGTTCTGAATAGATGATAGATGTGAGTGTAGCCCTTTTAACTTTCCCCTCGTTGAAACGAGGGGTTTCAAGATGATAGATGTTTTTATAAGAAAGCCCTATTTGCACCTTTAAGTCATTGCTTAGTCTAAAAAATAAAATCATCTCTGAAAAAGACATAATTAAGCCGTACCCAGACATAATTTCTATGAAACAGACATAATTATCTCCAAACCACACATAATTATGTCGTATCCAGAGATAATTTCTAAGAAATAGACATAATTATCTCCAAACCACACATAATTATGTCGTACCCAGACATAATTTCTAAGAAATAGACATAATTTCTATGAAATAGACATAATTATGTCCAATCCACACATAATTATGTTGCTCCCAGATATAATTTTGCGAAAAGGCATCTTATGCAGCAACTTTGAGTTATAGGTTTTAAGAAATCTACCGCGAAGTCATTTGTGCAATCGTCCTTTTACCTAATTGATTCAAATGCACTTCATCTGGTCCATCAGCCAAGCGCAAAGTTCTTGCAGCCGCATAATAATGTGCCAAAGGCGTATCGTCAGAAACACCCATACCGCCATGAATTTGAATAGCTCGGTCAATGACTTTCAAAGCCATTTGGGGCGCAACAACTTTTATCATGGCGATAATGTCAGTGGCTTCTTTGTTGCCCAATTTGTCCATTTTGTCGGCAGCTGAAAGGACCAACAGACGGGCTTCCTCAATTTCGCACCGAGAATAAGCGATTTCTTGACGAATATTCGTAAAATCAGACAAATGTTTGCCAAAAGCCACCCGTTGAGACGCTCGGACAGACATCAATTCCAACGACCTTTGCGCCATCCCAATCAAGCGCATACAGTGGTGAATACGCCCTGGACCTAAGCGACCTTGTGCAATTTCAAAACCCCGTCCTTCGCCTAAAATGATATTTGATTTCGGTACACGCACATTGTCCAATATGATTTCAGCATGACCTTCGGGCGAATCATTATAGCCAAAAACCGTCAACGGACGCACAATTTTGACCCCCTCAGTATCCAAAGGCACTAAAACCTGACTTTGTTGAATGTGACGGGGCGCAGTTGTATCGGTTTTACCCATCACAATCGCAATTTTACAATGCGGATTCATCGCACCCGAAGACCACCATTTTCGACCATTGATGACATAAAAATCGCCTTCTAAACGGATAGAAGTCTCAATATTTGTGGCATCAGAAGACGCAACATCGGGTTCTGTCATCAAAAAGGCAGAACGGATTTCGCCATTCATTAAAGGCGTGAGCCATTGTTTTTTCTGCTCAGGCGAGCCGTATTTTGCCAAAACTTCCATGTTGCCCGTATCGGGTGCATTACAATTAAAAATCTCAGGTGCCCAAAGAATGCGACCCATGATTTCCGCCAAAGGTGCGTATTCCAAATTGGTCAAACCAGGACTTAAAGCACCATAACTTTTGGGCAAAAACAAGTTCCACAGACCTGCGGCACGAGCTTCTTTTTTCAAATCTTCAAAGCCATGCCAATGCTGCCACGCATTATTAGGGTTGTGGTGAAAAGCAGATACTTCCTTTTCGACAGGGTAAATATG
>JAYVFS010000342.1:0-22299 GCA_043772905.1 Saprospiraceae bacterium
TTTCTCTTTCCAACTATGTCAATCAACTTTTTTTTTATAAAAAATTTGTTTTAAAAAATTTTCAAACTAATCAACTTTTAATTTGTAGGGTTTTAAATTTTACTTAAAAAATATAAAGACATGTCTATTAAAAATCTAAACACCACGGTTGCCTATTGGAACAGCTTTAAAGCTATGGACCAATTTAAAAAGATACTTTCGGTACTTTTATTTATCTTATTGTATATACAAGTTATGGGGCAAATAACTGTTTTTGGCAATGGCGTTTAGAATAAGCGTTTTATGGTCACCGTTCTGATTCTTTATTTTCCAAACAACCATCTGAAAGAACAATTATGTTTTTTACAGCAGGTTCAGCGTTATACCTCCTCATGTATTTTTATTATAAAAACCTAATGAAAGAGCGAATGAAATTGATAACATGAGGTTCAATTTCATTGAGGTGTGCTAATTTAAGCGCAGATATGTATAGTGTAAAAAATGGCGTTTTTACTTTTTGGGTTTTGGCACATAATCACGGACATAGCTATACAATGTCGGTTTTGAAATCCCCATCATTTCGCAAATCTTTTTAACCGTCAATTTCTTTTCGTTGTATAAGTCAATGACGACCTGTTTTTTATCAGCATCTAAAGTTTGGGGTCTGCCACCGAGTCTGCCCCTTACTCTTGCTGCGGATAGCCCTGCTTGGGTGCGCTCCAAAATCAAATTACGCTCAAATTCTGCCAATGCGCCAAAAACATGAAAAACCAATTTACCCGTTGCCGTCGATGTATCAATGGACTCCTGCAAACTTTTCAAGGCGACCCCCTCAGTATCCAAGTAGTTCATCCAATCTATCAGGTCTTTGAGAGAACGCCCTAAACGGTCTAAACGCCAGACAACCAAAGTATCACCTTTACGAAGCTGCTCTTTGGCTTTAGTTAAGCCTGGTCTTAACGGCACTGTACCGCTGACAGTATCCGTAAATATTTTTTCACAACCCGCTTTTTCAAGTGCATCATTTTGCAAGTCGGGATTTTGGTCAAAGGTAGAAACACGAGCGTAACCTATCAGCATGACTTAAATAAATTAGTTAAGAAACTTGACTCAATGCGAATATACTTAACTTTGATTTATTTACAAGGTTTTTTAACTTAGTTTTGGTCTAAAAATTAGGATAAAAAAGGGTTTTGTCAGGTGTAAAGAAAACGACCGTTTTCTTTACACCAGCTAAACCCCTTTTTACCTGTCATTTTTATTCAAAATTTGGCTAAAATTTTTAGCACTATTTTGCGCAATTAAACGTATTCATTCTACTTCATTTGAATGAGCGTGCTGATAAAAACACGATGATGCTGTAGAACAGCAGGCACAAGCATTTATTGAAAAGAATTTGGATGAAAAAATATCAATAGAGCAATTATCAGCCAAGTTCGCCGTAGGAAGAAGAAACTTTGACCGAAGATTCATAAAAGCAACTGGCAATACGCCCATTGAATATGCTCAAAGAGTAAAAATAGAAGCCGCTAAAGAAGCATTTAAAACCAAGCGCAAAACAATCAACGAAGTAATGTACGAAGTATGATATTCTGACGTAAAAGCATTTCGTGAAGTCTTTAGAAAGATTACTGGCATGTCGCCTTTGGAATATAAGGGGAAGTATAATAAAGATGTAACTTCTTATTAATGCCCAACTAATCAATATAACTTGGTTCAAGTTTTAAACTTGAACCAAGTTACGCCGACTTGTTCATCACTTACCCGCTTTGGCTTTAAGAAAACCATTTACATCCAACCAATGGGTAAATGCATCAAACCAACGATTACTGGTACGATTAGGGTTGCCCAAACCAAACCCATGACCACCATTTTGGTAAAGATGAAACTCAACAGGTATGCCTGCCTTGAACCAAGAATCAATAACACCAAACTGGCCTTTGAATAGAAAATCATCGCTGGCGATAGCATTAAACATCGGTGGAGCATTCTTCGGAACTTCCACGGGTCCCATACCACCATATATGGGTCCGATAAATGCCAGTTTCATAGTTTTAGAGTGCCGCGTCGAGTGCATTGTAAGACCTGCACCTGCCGAAAAACCTATCATACCTATTCTGTCGGCATCAACACCCCATTCTTTAGAGCGTTTGATTATCATGGCATAAGCGGCTTCAGCATCTGCTAACTGATTAGAAAGGTCGAGCTGTTGAGCAGCTGGCGGCGTTGCCTTTTTGGCAGTATCAGCAGAAGGTGCTGGAGCAGTTCGTGGTCGATTCATCCAAGCCTTAAAATCATCAAGAGATTCAGGCGTGGGATGTAAACGGTATTTCAGAACGAAAGCGGCAATGCCTTGTTTTGCCAATGCCTCAGCAACCTCCCAACCTTCGTTGCCCATTGAAAGCCATCTGTAACCGCCTCCAGGGGCTACAATAACAGCAGCACCGTTAGCCTTACCTGGTTCTGGCAAAAAAGGTGTAAGTGTCGCAACGGTAATGTTACGAGCCATTGGGTCTCCCCATTGCTTAAACCATGATTCTTTGGCGGGTTGATTTTCTACACCACCTGTATTAAGCAAAATGGCTTTTGGCTCTGTTGGTGCTTCAAGTGGATAAATTGTACCATCTTGACCCATTGTGCGCTCTACATTAAAGAGCAAAAAAGCTAAAGGCAAGGCTTTAGCAAAATTTTTAAGTTTGTTATACATATTGAGTTTGATTTAAATTTTACTAAACATTTATTACACATTCTAAATTTCACATCCATAGCATACTAAATAGCCTTCAATTTTTTCGTATTGTTGAGTAAAATCTACTCTCAAAAAATACGCTTTTAACCCTTAAATTCATATACCCCACCCGCTTTTGTATTGATGTCAAAAAGCTCAGTAATAGGCATATTAGGCACTTTAATCTTCGTTTTATCAACAACAACAGGCGTTTTAATAGTTTCAATTTGATAAAATGGATTTGGATTGACCCCCTCAGTATCAACACGTTTCAAGCCTTCTATTTTCAAAGCATTGGGTAAACGCAAACGGCAATTACCGCCTAAATGCGACTTAATAATCAATTTTGTAATCTTCCCGTTTTGCCATTCCATATTCACTATTTCAAAACCGCCTCTTGCACGCAAACCTTTGATTGAACCATTTTTCCAAGCATCGGGCAGAGCGGGCAAAAGATGAATTGCGCCATCGTGACTCTGCATCAATATTTCAGCAATGCCTGCGGTGCAACCAAAATTACCATCAATTTGGAAAGGTGGATGGGCGTCAAAAAGATTGGGATATGTGCCACCACTCATACTTTTTTCGGTGACTACAGGCGGTGACAGTTGATTTTTTATCAACGTCAAAGCCCGATTACCATCCAAAAGACGAGCCCACCAATTCACTTTCCAACCCATTGACCAACCCGTTGATACATCACCACGATGCTCCAAAGTGGTGCGGGCAGCGGAGAACAATTCAGGGTTTTTATAGGGTGAAATTTGCCCTGCCGGATACAAGCCGTAGAGGTGTGAAATGTGGCGGTGTTTATCTTCGGGATTGTCCAAATCTTCGAGCCATTCTTGCAGCTGACCATGCTGACCGATTTGCATAGGAGCTAGTTTTTCAAGGGCAATTTTCACTTTTTTAATAAAATCAGCATCCGTTTTGAGTATTTCAGCGGCTCTAATCGTTTTAGTAAAAAGCTCGAAAACGGCTTGGTTATCCATCGTTGCCCCCTCAGTAATTGAGATATTGGGGCGGGATTGTGGCGCATTTTCAGGTGAAATACTTGGGCTGACAATAAGCCAACCGTGTTTTTTATCTTCTATTAAAAAATCTAAAAAGAACTCCGAAGCACTTTTCATAATCGGATAAACCGATTTTAAATACGCAACATCGCCGTTGTATGCATAGCGTTCCCACAAATGTCCGCTTGAAAGCCACGCATTGCTTATCATCCACAAACCCCAAAATACACCGTCAACCGTACCCGTACTGCGCCAAAGGTCAGTATTATGATGCGCCACCCAACCATTGGCACCATACATGGTTTTGGCTGTTTGGCGACCTGTTACCGACAACTCCCGTATCATTTGAATCAAAGGCTCGTGCATTTCGGTCAAATTCGTGTTTTCAGCGGGCCAATAATTCATTTCAGTATTGATATTGATGGTATATTTTGAATCCCACGGCGGTGACATTCTATCATTCCATATACCTTGTAGATTGGCAGGTTGCCCACCTTTTTGAGAAGAAGAAATTAAAAGATAGCGTCCGAATTGAAAATACAAGGACACCAACTGCGGGTCATTGCCGCTTGCAAAGTTTTTAATGCGTTCATCAGTTGGCATTTGCGATGCATCGCTCGTGCCCAAATCCAATGATACCCGATTAAAATATTTTTGATAAGCCGCAATATGGGTTTTTAAAAGGCTGTTAAAAGGCTTTCTTACGGCAACATTTAGGACATCTGCGCTGCGCTTATTTTCATCACCCGTCAAGGTTTGATAATCCGTAAAATTGGTGGCAATGGCAACATAAATAGTCGCTTCATCCGCATTTTCAACGGTCAAAGCTGTTTCAGAAGTAGTCATTTTACCACCCATCGGCACGATTCTAGCAATAGATGTAAATTTCACTTTACCTTCAATCCCCTCGTGGTCGCTCGTGATACCCCTCAGTATCAAACTGTTTTTATCGGTTGAAACGCTTGATTTTTGCGGACTTTTAAAATTGGCTTCAAATGAAATTTGCCCTTTTTTATCGGCTGTCAAATGAATTGCAATCACTTTATCCGACAATGAAGCAATTGCCGTACGTGTGAAAGTCACGCCATTTATTTTATACTTTGTCGTCGTTGTAGCGTTTGAAATATTCAATTCTCGATAATAATCCGTTGGATTTTCGTGATTTTTAAATTGCAAACAGAGGTTTCCAACGGGCTGGAATTTCATGCCATTGGCTTTAGTCAACCAATTTTTTTGCGCTAAATCTTGCGCTTCCGCATTTTTACCTTCGGCTATTAAACGCCTCACTTCTGGCAAATTGGCCAACGCATTAGGCGCATCATTGCGGTGTGGGCTGCCTGACCAAACTGTTCCTTCATTCAGTTTGAACGTATCGCTCGCCACATTGCCGTACACCATCGCTGCGACAAAACCGTTGCCGATGGGCAAAGCACTTGTCCAATTATTACCAGTAGGCTGTTTGTACCACAGTTTGAGATTGTTTTGGGCAGATATTTTTATAAAAAATACCATAAAAACCCATATTGTATATCTTTTCATAATCTATAAAACTGTTATTTTTTTTATTAAAACATTGCTTGTTGTGGCGTTTTTTACCATTGGTTGCCCACCGCCAATGCTCAATTCTACTTTTCCTTTAGGTTGATAGCTTTTACCGTTTTCATCAACCAACATGAGTTGCTCAGGTGTCAGTTTGAAACTAACGGTCTTGATTTCACCTGCTTTTAAATTGATGCGTTGAAAGCCTTTCAAAGCCCGAATGGGCGCTTTGCCAGATGCTTCGGGATATGAAACATAGAGTTCAACAACTTCCTCACCTGCCTTTTTACCCGAATTTTTTACTATTGCTGAAACGGTTATCGGCGTACTGTTTTTTACTGAGGGGGGTGTTTTAAAATTAGAATACGTAAACGTGGTATAACTCAAACCAAAACCAAACGGATATAATGGCTCTCCTTTGAAATAACGGTATGTGCGATTAGTCATCGAATAATCCTTAAAATCAGGCAAATCGCTATCACTTTTGTAAAAAGTAACGGGCAGACGACCCGCAGGATTATAATCACCAAACAATACATCCGCTAAAGCCGTACCAGCGCTTTGACCACCATACCAAGCATTGATGATAGCTGGTGTTTCAGCATTTTCATTCGGAATAGCAATAGCACTGCCTGTCATCATGACGAAAACAACGGGCTTGCCAGTGGCATTTAGTTCCTTTAAAAAACGGGTTTGTACTGAGGGGAGTAAAATGGAGGTACGGTCGCCGCCGTTGAATCCTTCAAAATCCACTTTCATTTCTTCGCCTTCTAACTGCGGCGATATACCGCCTACGTAGATAATCGCATCCGCATCTTTTATGCGATTGATTAAGGCTTGGGTATTGGACTTTTCAAAATGACCTGCTCGGAGGTGTACCTCAGCCTTGCCTTCGCCTTGCCAATATTCCAAACGGAGTTTGTAAACAGCATCTTTTTTAGTATCCAAACGGTATTGGCGAGCGCCCCAGCGGTTGCGTACCCATGCGCTCATGGCTTCTTTATCGTTGATAAAAAACCTGTAGCCATCGTCGCCTTCAACCTCAAAAGTGATATAGCCATCCTCTTTTGCCGTAAAATCTGTGGTATATCGAGCTGAAAAATTATTGGCTCTGATTGTACTCACCACCTCTTGACCCTCTTGCCAAAAGTTATCAATTTGACTTTCGGTACGGGTCGCTAAAGGATTGCCTTTGAGCTCAACATTGTCAAAATATTCCGCTTTAAAACCTTGTTTTCCTTCAAAACTGAATTGATTATTGATATTTTGGTAAGCTAAAAGTGTATCGTTGGTGAAATTAATGGCTTTTTCATAGACCACTTCTACCCCACTGCCGACCTTGCTTTTAATGCCTTGTAAAGCCGTGACAATTTCAGATGGGACACCATTGTAATTACCCAAAACCGCAATTTTATTATCCGCATTGGGGCCTAAAACGGCTATTTTTTTCAGCTTTTTACTGAAGGGGAGCGTGTTATTTTGATTTTTTAATAAAACAATGGATTGTTGCGCCATTTTCAAAGCGTGGGCTTTGTGTTCGGGTGCTTCTAATATGCTTTCGGGAGTTTGAGCATAAGGCACTTGCGAAGGTGGGTCAAACATACCGAGTTTATAACGAGTTCTAAAAAGGTGTTTTACTGAGATATCAATTTGCGATTCTTTAATCAAACCCTCTTTCACACCTTTTACCAAAGAACGGTAGGCATTGGTACCACATTCCACGTCGGTACCGTGTAAAACAGCATCCACCACAGCGGTTGTGGTGTCTTTATGCGTTTTATGATATTTAAAAAAGTCCTCGATACCCCAACAATCGGACGTGACATAACCATCAAATTTCCATTGATTTTTTAAAATGTCATTCATCAATAAATCATTGCCACAACACGGTTGCGTGTTCACCGCATTGTAGGCACACATGACACCTTCGACATTGGCATTGACAATGAGCTCTTTGAAAGCGGGTAAATAAGTATCCCAAAGGTCATATACTGAGGGGTTAAAATTATCGACATGGCGTGAAGGTTCTGGTCCCGAATGCACGGCATAGTGCTTGGCACAAGCTGCTGCTTTCAGATATTTAGGGTCATTCCCTTGTAAACTGCGGACAAAAGCCGACCCAAATGATTTGGTTAAAAATGGGTCTTCACCATACGTCTCCTGTCCACGTCCCCAACGAGGGTCACGAAAAATATTGATATTCGGCGTCCAATACGTCAAGCCAACATACCGCTCATCATTGCGCCCCAATCGAGTCGCTTTGTTAAAAACGGCACGACCTTCCAAAGCCGAATAATGCGCCATCCATTTTAGGGAAATGGTGTCCCAAGTAGCCGCCATGCCTATCGCTTGCGGATACACCGTTGTTTTAAAAGGCGTCCTTGCCACACCGTGCAATATTTCACTCCACCAATCATAAGCAGGGATGCCGAGGCGCGGTACTGCGGGGGCATGGTTTATCATTTGAGCCACTTTCTCTTCTAAAGTCAAGCGGCTAACGAGGTCATTGATACGCTGTTCGGTAGGTAATGACGCATTCCACATGGGGTAAGATTTGTACTCTTGCGCCTTTGCAACAATGCTCCAAAAACAGATAAAACCAATAAATAGATTTTTCATTTATAAAAAAATTTAGTCAATCAAATAAATATAATACAAATCCAAGCCTTTATAATTTTTTTATTCAGTGATAACATCAATTTCCGAATAACCAGCGGCATTATTGTTTTCGGTATTCTGCAAAGCACTGAATTTTATAAAACGGGCTTTTACAGGCTTGAAAGATTTGATTTGCCATAAAGGATTGTGCTTGATATTAGGAAATTCACCTTCATCAACCAACTGCCATTCCTTATTATCTTGTGAAATGTAAAAACTGTATTTTGAAATAATGCCATTTGCCCACCAGTTTTGGTCAGGTAGATATTTGAAACCAACGAGGTTTTCTGTTTTACCTAAATCAATGATTAAGTCAACCGGCATTTTTGAATTTTTAGGCTGATGCCACGATGTATTTTCTTTACCATCAATGATATTGGCTGTATTTTTATCATCAATGCCTAAAATTTTCCAAGCAGTTCGGGCTATTCCGAATTTTTCTTCAGTAACAAGGCTGCTTTTTTTAGAAACAGAATTATAGGCCAAAGCCTTAATTTCTACTTTCCCTCCATTAGCTTTAATGGGGCTTGTATATTTTTGGACATTTATCGTAGGCAAACTACCATCTAAAGTATAGTAAACCTCGGATTCAGGGTCGGAAGGCGTAATCACAACGTCGCCAGATTGTTCCCGAATGACGGAAGGCGCCGTCATGATTTGAGGTGCAGTGTACACGCCGATATTTGAGATGAGTACACCCCCTTTTGAGTCTGTGATATTGAGGCGAAGTTGCGTGGCGCGTACGGTAGGAAATCGAAGAATGCGTTTATACCCGATTGTTGTGCCTTTGCTCAATTCCTTCCACTCGCCATTTATTTGTGCTGAAATGGTAAACGCTTTGATGCGTTGCCCCAATTTGATGGGTTCTTGCACCAAAAAACGATTAAATGTCGTCGGTTTGCCCAAATTGATGGTTAATGATGCTTTATTCACCCCATCATCAGTTGCCCAATAGGAGTCCTTATTGGCATCTATACATTTGTTGGCATTATATTCTGGGCTATTGCCTCTAACATTTGATGCTTTAACTGTGGCTTTTTTAGCAATATCTATTGAAAAAACTTTTTTTACCTCGGCGGCAAATTCCAATACAGCTTTTTCATCTTTTTCAGGAATTAAACCATTGGGCATTATGGGGAAATTCAACAGTAAAGTACCGTTGCGACCGATAGAATTGTAATAAGTATCCATTAATTGAGGCAGATTTTTCACTTTGCCATCTTCTTTTGGATGATAAAACCATTCGGGGCGAATGGAAGTATTGACCTCGCCAGACACCCATGAATCACCATTTTCAACGCCATGATGCAACATATCTTCGGGCACATCGCCCGTTGCATTCAATAAACTCCAATTGGTTTCACCAACATACCCCCCCTCAGTACCCACCCAACGCAAGTCCGCCCTATCGCCACCATCGTTCCAAATGACAATTTTGGGTTGTAATTCTCGAACGAGTTTGTATGTATTGAGCCAATCGTAATAAGTTTTACGGTCAATTTTACGGGTTTCATTAGCACCACCGTAATAGCCTGAACCGCCATTGGCACCATCAAACCACACTTCAAAAATATCACCGTAGTTCGTCAGAAGCTCTGTTAGTTGATTCCTAAAATAAGTGATGTATTCTGGTTTTCCATAGTCCGCATGGTTCCTATCCCAAGGCGATAAATAAACGCCGAATTTTAAGCCGTACTCTTTACAAGCATCCGACATTTCACGAACCATATCGCCTTTGCCATTTTTCCAAGGCGCATTTTTAACGGAATATTCCGTATATTTTGAAGGCCAGAGGCAAAAACCGCTGTGGTGTTTTGCCGTCATTATCAATCCTTTCATGCCCGCTTCTTTGCAGATGCGCGCCCACTGCCTACAATCCAACTGGGTTGGGTTAAAGATTTTAGGGTCTTCATTACCAAATCCCCACGCCATATCCGTGTAAGTATTGACCGAGAAATGGACAAAAGCATAATACTCCATCTCTTGCCACCGCAACTGGTTTTCGCTTGGGATTGGACCCAAAGCCGTGGGTGGTTTCACTTGGCTAAAAGCAGTAAAATGTGCACTCAAAAAATAGAGCATTCCGAATAATAACGACTTACCTTGCATAGTTTAATATTGATTTTTACTTAAAATTTTGGCTTTCAGCCTTCAGTTATTAGCCCATTTCATATAAAATTGTCTTAAAAAAGCTAACTGCTGAAAGCTCAAAGCTAATGGCTAATTTTTACTTAAAAAGAACACTCTTGACATAAATATCTTGAGCTTTACCAGCAGTATATTTTATAAATAAATCATGCTTTCCCATTACACTTTTGATGCTTTGGTTGAAGGCTTTCCAATTGTTTTTACCGCCCGTAGCTTTGATTTCCACGGTGGTGAGGAGCTTACCTGTTTTCAAATCATCTAACCAGATTTCTAATTTACCGCCTTTGATTGCCGAAGCTTGTAATTCTATTTTTTTAGCAAGCGTTTTACCATTCCCGAATTCTAACCCTGAAATCATGAACCAACCCCCTTTTTCAGAAGTATTTGTCACCGCTTCATCTCCTTTTTCAACACCATAATAATTGCTGTATCCAACAGCGGGCAATTCAGTGAAAGCATCTTTGCAAATGAAAAAATCAAAATCCGCAGCGACCCCCTCAGTAAATAAGCCCACACTCGTGCCGACCCAAGCGTTGTAACTCGGTTGCGTTTTATCGAGATTGACTAAGCTGATAGGCTCGCTAACTTTTATCCATTTTTTACCATCACCACTCGCAAAAGCAGTCAATTCATGTTGTTTGCGAGTAACTTTTAACCACACGACATTGCCGAATGTGTTGGGTATGCTGTAAGTGTTTTTTTCAAAATTGAAAATGATTTTTTTACCATTATCAAAACCACTGTATAACCTCGCAATAACCCCTTGATTGCCACTTGAAAGGTAAATACCTGCTTTAGCAGTATCAATAGCGTTGAAATCCAATTTTGTTACGGCGGAATAATAATGGTCGGTTTCTTTCTGAACGATACTTGTGCGAACGCTGTCGGGTTGAAGGCGCAACCAACCTTTTCGGTCTTTTAATGAATATTGATTGGCGTATCTTTTTCTTAAAAAATGCCAATTGAGTGAAAGCGTGTCGGATTCAAAAAAATCAGCGTCAGCACTGCGCCATAAAATGCCACTCTTAGGTAAATTGGGTTTTTCGATGGGTGCAGTCGTCGGCGCCATGCCCCAAGGGCGGTCACCTTCCCAAATAACTGGGTAAAGTGCCGTTTGACGACCCAAACCTGACCAATCATTGCCGTCATATTTTTCATAACTTTGACCAATTGTCCACCAACTGCCGTCAGCCAATTGTATCGGCGCAGAGATGTGATTGGGGCGGCGAAAACCCGTTTTAGGGTCAGTAACGGGCTTGAAAAACTCGCCTAATCGCTCCCATTTTGTGGAATCGCTTGTCAATTCTGTACCCCTCAGTACATACTGCCCTCCCGTCACATCACCCGCAGGAAAATAGTAGTAAAAACCATTTCGTTTGCACATGACGGGCCCTTCTGCCCAACTGTATTGCAAATTAGCATTTATCCAATCAAGGTCAATGACCGAAGATGTCAGTTGACCATCTTTGCCCAACTCCTGCAAGCGATTTGTTTTTTGACCATTTTTAATAACCATATACGGTTTGCCATCATCGTCAACAAAAATGGCATTATCATAACCCAGAGGTCCCGTTTTTGGATTCGATTCCACTTTTACGGGTTCAGTCCAAGGACCATAAGGCGTGCTTGCTTTGCTAAAATATTGCCCATTAGCTGAAAAATATATCCAAAATGAACCATAAAAATAAGTAATAGCCCCCTGCCAAGTCCCTGCCGAAGGGCGGTCAGTCACCCAACCCGCTTTGGCAGGTGGTAAAACACGGCTGATGAGCTTCCAATGTACCATATCTTTTGAATGATAAATGGGCATATAAGGCGTGAAATGAAAACTTGAACCACAATGATAAAAGTCGTCACCCACTTTCAACATAGTCGGGTCAGGGTGGTCACCTGGCAAAACGGGATTGACGTACGTTTTTACTTCGTTGTAAAAGGCGTCTGAATTTTGAGCTGATAGTTGGATAAAATCGGCTAATAAAAAGGCTAAGATTAATATTGAAAACTGTCTATTCATCAATAGTTGAATTTTAAATTAAAATTTTAAAAATGAAATACCCTCTCAGTATTTCCATATTTCAGTTGATTTACAAACTGTGTTATGTAATTTTGACTTCAATTATTTGAATAAAAGCGGTGCTAATTCGTGAAGGCTGCGGCGCCAAGTCTGAAATTCATGAGCCGTATTTTCAGAAATATAAGAAACAGCATTATAGCCAGCATCTTTTAATGCCGTAGCCGCTGATTTCACACCATCGGGTCTTTCTTTGCTACCACAACTTAGGAATATGAGTTTTACCTTCGATTTGTCTTTGATATCGGCAGGTGCATAAGTTCCACCGCTTAAAAGACCGTAATATGAAAAGACATCGGGCTTGTTCAATGTAATTTGTTTAGTTTCCATACCGCCCATTGACAGACCCGCCATAGCTCGATGCGATGACTTTGCGATAGTACGGAAATTGGCATCCACGTAAGGAATGAGTTCATCAACCATCACCGTTTGGAAGGGCTCTATTTTAAAATTTCTAAGACCACCGAATTTTATTTCATTGGTCATACCATAAGTCATGACTATAATGAATGGTTTTATTTTACCTTCAGCAATCATGTTATCCATAATAAGATTCGCATGGCCTTGGTTGCCCCATGCAGTTTCATCTTCACCCCAGCCATGTTGCAAGTATAAAACTGGGTAATCCGATTTGCTTTTATCATAGCCTGGCGGTGTATAGACAAATGCTCTCCGAGAGGTATTTGTACTCGGCGAAGGGAAAAGTATTTGCTGAACATTGCCATGAGGTACATTTTTTAAGCTGTAAAAATCTTGGTCGTGAGCTGGGATTTCTATACCGCTTTCCCAACGGGTGCTGCCGTAAAAATTCAAAGTACCAGGGTCGTTGAATTTTCCGCCGTCAACGCGGACGTTATAATAGTGAAAACCCTCATCCATAGGCCCCTCAGTAGTACCCATCCATGTAGTATCAGCCATTTTCGTAAGTTTAGTACCCCCTCTGCCCCCAAGTCCCAAACTTACTCGGACGCTATCGGCAGAGGGTGCAATAATTTTAAATCTGGCATATCCTTGAGAGTTCACCTGCGGGTACTCCTGCCCAGGTTGATTAACAGAAGATGGTTTGAAATCTTCTTTGATAGTAGCGGGGCTTGTTTGTGCCAAACCCATGCTGCTGATAAAAGTACACGCTATTAAGTTGGTTAAAAATCTTCTTTTCATATCTCTTTAGATTTATTTTTTAATTAAAAAATGTAATTTGTATTATTAGTTATTTTATTTCACCCCCTCAGTATTAAGTGTGTTTTTAATTAAAAAAAGCTTATTTTTATTTTAATAGAAATATAAAGAACCTATAATGCCTTCAAAACCCTCAATTGGTAAAAACGAGGGCTTACCACTTTATTTTTAGCCGTAATTTTCACTTGAATATTTTCGCTTTCTGGCAATTTGATTTTGATAGTTTTATCTTGAATAGAGCTTATTTCAGCAGCATTTCCATTGATTAAAAACTCTACGTCTCCCGTTTTAAAAGCATCTAAAACGCTGATTTCGAGGTATTTTCCCTCTTTGTTTTTGTTTTGCAATTGATAGGACATAAATGAGCGTGTATTCCGCCAGAATTTTTCATCGTCATAGCCAGAGTTACTTTGTTCGCCTTTGTATTGGTGGTCAACTTCGGGCTGTTGCTCACCGCAATTAACTTTATCCACTGTAAGGGCTTCTAATGCTAAAAGGATTTCTTCTTCTTGTTTTTGATGTTCTTTCTGTTTCTCATACCCCTCAGTAGTGAATGTTTGAAAATACATCTGATAACGTGCGTCATGCAAACCGAAGAACGGTTGAAGCGTCAATGAGTCCAATTGAAAGTGCATATTATCAATCGGTTTGAGTTTTGAGAGATAGTTTTTATTGTCATCAATTAAGGCGTAAGCGGCATTGATTGGATAGAGTTTTCCTTTGGTTTCATGACCCATTCGACTATCATCCGCAAAAAGACCTTTCAAATCATTCTTTGACGTTTTGGCGGCTAAAACGATAGGACCTCGCACAAAAGCGACCCAATTAGAGCCATCGGGCAGGGATTCCAATTGTGTTTTCATGGAGAATTCAATGATTATTTTATCCCCATTTTTCCACGTTCTATTGAGCGATATGTATTGTGAAGGAGTCGCTTTGACGTTTTCAACTTTACCATTCACCGATATTTTGATGCTTTCAGCCCATTTTGGATAGCGAATATTGAGTAAAAAAGCCTGTTTTTTTACCAATTTTAAAACCAATTCACTTGTGTTTTTATTAGGAAAATCAGTTTTTTGAACGAGTTGAATCCCTTTTTCTTTCCAATTGAGTTCAGAAGGGATGAAGAGATTGACAAATAAATCCTTATCTGTATGGCTATAAATGAGTTCAGCATATTTCGTATGGTTTTCAAGACCCGAGCCAACACAACACCACATACTTGTTTCAGGCTGCGAATACACCCTATAATGATTGGGGCGAATGGGTGTAAAATATACAAAACCACCTTTTTCGGGGTGCTGACTCGATAAAATATGGTTATAAAGCGTCCGTTCGTAAAAATCCAGATAACTGATGTCATTATTATCCAAAAACAACGCTTTGCTCAAGCGCAGCATATTATAGCTGTTGCAAGTCTCGGGTCCTTGATTCGATTCCAACATTTTTTTGAAATCATTAGTTGGGTTAAAATGCTCCCGCACGCTGTTCCCGCCAAACGCCACACTGCGGGTTTGCGAAACGTTTTTCCAAAAATATTGTGCTGCTACCGACCACTCAGTATTCTTCGTTAACGAAGCTATTTTTTCAAAACCAATCACTTTGGGTATCTGCGTATTGGCATGGAGTCCTGTGAGTTTATCTTGTTTTTCGATTAATGGTTTCAATAAATTCTGATGTGACAATCGTTGCGCAGCATTAAGGTATTTTTTATCCTTTGTAATGATGTATAAATCGGCAAAAGTTTCATTGATACCACCATGCTCGGTACGCAAAATCTGCTGAATTTGCTCATTGGATAGCGGTTTTATGAGCTCTATAAACCAATCGCCCAAACTAATGAGCACCTTTTTAGCCTGCTCGTTGCCTGCGTACTCATAAGCATCCCGCAAGCCCGCAAAAAGTTTATGAATATTGTAAAGCGGTACCCACGTATTATTCAAGCCAAAGCCGCTGCCATCAATATCGCCTTTATGAATACGCTCCCAGAATACCTTCCCATTGGGTACACCGCCCACGTAGCCATCGCCATTTTTCGCTTGGCAAAGAGCCAGTTCATTGACCATATAATCGAGGCGTTTTTTCAGTTCAGCATTGCCTGTACTTTCGTACATCATCGCCAAAGCCGATAAATAATGACCGCCAATATGCCCATCCAAACCCGAACTTTCCCAATTACCATAACGCTCAGCCTTTAACAGCAAGCCCGCATCAATCCAATATGGCGCAAGCAATTTATCGGGATTGAGTGCCAAAATGTATTTTAAATCAACATCTTGCGCATTTTTGAATGCCCCCTCAGTAAGTTTCACATTTTGCAAGGTGAAAGACTGCATTTGAGCGAATGCGGTTTTAGTAAAAACTAAAATGAGTATGACTATTATGTTTTTCATTGTTATTTAAATTTTAGTTTAAAAATTCAGCAACGATTGTTACTTCATTTTTGAAATTTTTTCTTCAATTCTAAAAAAGTCAAAGTCCGCACAGCCCCCCACTTTCTTAGTAGCATAATTAAAAAGCCCAAAACGATAACCCATAAAATGAGGCAGCGTGTAAGCCATTTTCAAAGGCTCACCAATTGATTTCCAGTCCTTTCCATCGAGGCTGTAATAGAAATATGCTAAGTCCGTTTTTTCTCTGAAATCACATTCTATTTTGAAAAATACCTTATTTATACTGAGGGGGGCTTTTTGTAACTCAATAGGTTTGCCTGTTCCTGCGCTTATCATGACGATGGATTTTATACCATTTTCAATTTTCACACCCACTTGTCCATAGTTTTTTTGTAAAACACATAAACCCGCAAAATCGCCCTCTTTCATTTTTTTCAAATCAAGAGAAGTCATGCCTGAGCAAACCGGTCCAATGGTTCTTTGAGTCAATGTATTTCTCGCCAATAAAAAACTGGTGTCAATACGATCCGTTTTTAAGCGTAAAAAACCTTTTCTATCAGAAAGTGACCATAATTTATTCTCTGGATTGTGATTCCATTGCCAAGCCAATGGCAAAACAGGTTCTCCTTTTTTGCGGGTAAATTCATCGGAATTGACAATATCGGGAATCAAACTTTTTCCTTCGGGAAGGTCGAGCGTTTCGGGTACTTTACCCTCTTCACCCAATATGGGCCAACCGTCCACCCATTTTACAGGCACTAAATAGGGAATACGCCCCACTGCGCCATAATCTCTGAAAAGATATGAAAACCACCGCCCATCAGGCATATCAATGAGTCCGCCTTGAGCAATGCCTTTGTCTTGCAACGCCACCCTACCCTCGTAAGGACCCGTAATTTTATCGGCTCTATGGACTAAAACCGTCCGCATACCGCCTTTTGGCCAAACAATATTGAAAAGGTAATATTTGCCATTTATTTTAAATAATTGAGAACCTTCAGAATTTAACATAATGTTTTCACCCGCTGGAGTGGAAGCGTTTTCAATGAGAACTTTTTCAGTATTTTCTTTGATGCCACTGAGGTCATCTTTGAGTTCGAGGATTTTTAATTTTCCTGCTCCGTATATAAGGTATATTTTACCATCATCATCAAAAAACAAGGTATGGTCGTGGTAAGAAGGTTTGAATGAAGACATCTTCCAATCCCCTTTTTCTATGTCTTTTGTAGTGAAAATATAGGTTTTACCCGTAGTTTGGGCAAAAGTGGTGACATAAAAAGTGCCATTATGGTATCTCAAACTACTCGCCCATGAACCTCTGCCATACGTACTTTTGCCGTTATTCAAGTTCAATTCATCCATATTAGCCAGTGTATCGTAGGCATAACCAATGGTTTTCCAATTCACAAGGTCTTTTGATTTCATAATTGGCAGCCCTGGACTCATGTGCATGGTCGTGCTGCTCATATAGTAAGTATCGCCCACACGAATCATGGACATATCAGGTACATCAGCAAAAATGACTGGATTTTGAGCTTTTGTAACTTGCGCTAAAACAGCCGTCTTACAAAAAGAAGTGATTATAAAAAGGTATAAAAAAAGTATTTTTCTCATTTTTTTATCTTGATTTTTAAAATAACTATCCGTTCTTAGTGCAGTCAAATTATAAGACGTTTTTACTCCCCCCAGTATTTTTATCAAAATTCAGTCTCAATTGTCGTTAAAAACGCTAATTATTTAAAAAGCAGTTGAGCAAAATTGTAAAGATTGTTTCTCCAAATGGGCCAAGTATGCCCACCACGATATTCGCTATAAGTGTATTTAACATTCATTTCGTCAAACTTGGCAAGCATGATTTTGCAATTGTCATGAGCAATATCCTCTTTGCCACCCATCGCAACCCAAAATTGTTTGAGGTTGCTGTTGATGGTAGAAGCATTTTTTTTCATGAAATCATATTGCGGGTCTGAAAGTTTGGTATTATTTGCCCACCAACCCGAACTAAATACACCCAAATAAGCAAACATATCTGAACTCCGAACCCCTGCGTGAAGCGTTTGCAAACCACCCATTGAAAGTCCCGCTAAAGCACGACTATTAGCATCCGTTTTCACTCTGAAACTGCTTTCCACGAAAGGTATTGCACCATTTTTAAGCTCATTTTCAAAGGATTTTAACGCATTTTCATTAAAACCTGCGACACCTCCTTGCATACCAATATTGCCATCGAGCATAGCAATTATCATCGGTTTAGCTTTGTTTTCAGCAATTAAATTATCCAATATCATGTCTGTACGACCTTGTGTAGCCCAACCTCTTTGGTCTTCGCCACCGCCATGTAAAATGTATAAAACAGGATATTTTTCACTAGAATTATCATAACCAGGCGGGGTGTAAACGTACATTTCACGCCAAGCATTAAGGGCTTTTGAAAAGTATTTTTTGATGCGAATATCACCATGAGGCACATCTTTTAAAGCATAATACCCCCCCTCAGTAAAAGGGATTTCGATACCACTTGCCATGCGACCCATGCCGTAAAATGATTCACTCGCAGGGTCAGCTACCGCCATACCGTCAATCAACAATGAATAATAATGGAAGCCTTCGCTGATAGAATCCGTTGTCACTTGCCAATAACCGCCTGTGTCGCGTTGCATATCATATTTTTTACCCAAATCAATCTGCATTTTTTGGGCATCTGGGGCTTTTATGCGAAATACCACACGATTGTCGGGTAAAATTTGAGGGTATTTTGCTGACCTAATATTGCTAGCAGCTGCTGTGCCCAAAACAGTATATTTTTGAAAAGTCGAAGCATCCACTGGTTTGAATAAAAACTGTGAAAACATATACAAGCCATTCTTCCAAACCTTGAAATCATGTACACCTGGCTCCACGTAATAAATGTGTGGAACACCTTTTTCAAATAAATAATCGTGCGTTTGTTTGCTGATGCGAATAAGCCCATCAGCATCACCGCAAGAAATCCAAAGCAGTTTGAGTTTGTTTTTAGCTTCTTCGGGATTGGGAACCAATTCATTTGGCTTTTTGGTATTTGGTGCTGATGAAAAACCGCCTACCCAAGCGAATTTATCCAAATTACCCAAGCCAAAATTTAAAGACTGCCCGCCGCCCATTGACAAACCTGCAATGGCACGATTCTCCCGAGTGCTCAAAACAGGGTAATTTTTTTCAATAAAAGGGATTAAATCAGTCAATAAATCCTTCTCGAAAGTCGCAAAGGCTTGCACTTTTAAGCTATCAAAAATATTCCCAATGGCACGGTCATCTTTCATCGCTCTGCCATTTGGCATGACGACAATCATGGGTTCAATCTTGTTTTCTGCGTAGAGATTGTCTAAAATTGCTTGCGGTTTGCCACCATTAAACCATTCTTTTTCATCGCCGCCGATGCCATGTAAAAGATATAAAACAGGGTATTTTTTTGATTTTGAAAAATTGGGCGGCGTATAAATTAAGGTTTTTCGTTTTGTGCCAACTGTTTTTGAGTCATAGCTTAACGTATCAATTTTGCCATGAGCAATATTGGTAATCAAAGAATCAAAGCCTTGCGGTGCTTGTTTGAGGATATTTTGAGCCTGTAGAAAAAAGCTCAGGAATATTAATAGAGTAAAACTTAAAAATGTCTTTTTCATTATAGTTGATAGTTTTAATAAAGTGTAATTATGACAATTATCAAAAAAGTTAAAAAAAATAGACCTCTATTTTGACGCTAAGAATTGGAATAAATATTTGGATTTAAAAGTGTCAAAATGACGCATTATAGAATCGCGTAAAAAAAAACGTTAATACTTCTGGGTATCTTGAAAAAAATATTCTGTAAATAAATGGTAATTAATGATTTATAAAATCGAAAAGCTTTGTAGAATGCCTAATTTTTATCGGGCAAATATCGTTTTTGCCAAATAAAAATTAAACTTAGATTCAAAAATAGAAACTAATTTTAAGTATGCAACTATTTGCATAAAATTATATTAAAAATCATGTATTTGTCGTACCGTACCTTTAAGCACGCACACGTCATAATTTTGATATTTCACCACTTTACCATTTTGTAAAGTAACGGAATATTGATTTCTATGATACCCATACTGAATTTGGTTGAAAGACAAACCCATCATACCGCTATCAGAAAATCGTTTGTGTACTAACTGAGCGAATTGAGCATTTTGGATACTGAAGAACCAGTCCAAACAAACGCTCGTTTGATTGGACAATTCCACTACAAAAGGGACTAGACAAAAACAGCTTTGAAATAGGCTTGAATGATTACTATTGTTGAAATAAAAGTGCACAATATTTGTACACTAATCAAAGTATGAGAACCTAGTCTTTTACTTAAAGAACTCTATACAAAATAGAAATCGGTTAGACACGTATTTCGACCCAAGACCAAACTCTTGAAGGGCAAATAGAAGTGCTCAAAAAAATAGGTGTCATCAGAAGTGCTCTTCAAGCAAATACAATCAAACGAGCGTTTAAGTTTACTGTATGGCATACTACTCACTAAGAAATCTTGAAAAATATTGAATTATTGAATCCCTTTTAAAAATAGTTCTTGTGTGCCCAATCACCCTACATCATAACAGAATATGGCGCAGTAGATCTCTATGACAAAAGCCTAAAAGAAAGGGTAAAAGCAGTCATCAGTATCGCACATCCTAATGATCGTGAGATGTCTGAAAGGTCTGCTTTCGAGCGGCGGAATGGATATTAATAAGTCAAACACCTACATT
Organism: Saprospiraceae bacterium; assembly: GCA_043772905.1. Classification (GTDB taxonomy): domain Bacteria; phylum Bacteroidota; class Bacteroidia; order Chitinophagales; family Saprospiraceae; genus JAAFJT01. The sequence goes on from JAYVFS010000342.1 coordinate 20,469, forward strand.
TTGAAAATACTCAAAAACGCATCTTTCCTTGTTCGAGCAAGTTTAGCTTTGAGGTTATTAGGCAAAACGATTTCGTTGTAGTCGCCACCTATGTATTCTTTAATGTGTGATAGGTTGATAATGAATTGTTTATGGGTTCTAAAAAACGATTCATGTTCCCCCAATAATTCATGAAAATAGCCCAATGTTTTGGATGCGACAACCGAATCGCCATTGAGCAAATGAATCGTTGAATAATTACCATCTGCTTCGATGCAGATAATGTCTTTGATTTCAAAAAAACGAATGCCTTTGGTGGTGGCGATGGTGAGTTTATTAAAAGGCGTGTTTAGGCGCAAATTATGTTTTAATTCTTGCAGATGTACTGAGGGGGTCTGCCGATGTTCCAATTTTTGAATTGTTGTTATCAATTCTTCATTGTCAATGGGTTTGAGCAAATAATCGAAAGCAGAGAATTTGAAAGCTTTGACTGCAAATTTGTCATAAGCGGTTGTGAAAATGAGGGCAAAATTCAAGTCCTCATTGCCTAAGGCTTCGAGCATTTGGAAGCCGTTCATACGGGGCATTTCGATGTCTAAAAACACCAAATCGGGTTGGTGTTTCACAATCGCTTTTAGCCCTTCAATGCCATCGGCACAGGTGGCAATAATCTGTATTTGAGGGCAATGTTTTTCTAAAACACGCTCGATGACGTTGCGGCAATGCGGTTCATCGTCAATAATAATTGCTTTCATTTTTTATAAAGGTATTTCCAAAGTGACTTTTGTACCTGCTGCCGTTCCGTCGGCATTTTTTAAATCTTCAACCGTTATTTTTGTTTCTATTTTATACAATTGTTTGATAATATCCATTCTTTCAGAAGTGATTTTCATCCCAAATGATTTATGCCGTGTCGCTGTTTTAGATTTCAAGGCTTCGGCATTGTCTCTGCCAATACCATTATCCAAAATACTGATAACCAAATATTTATCTTCTTTTTGGCGACAATCAATCACTATTTTACCGCCCGTTTCCTTGTGCATCAAGCCATGCCATATTGCATTTTCGATGTATGGCTGAATGAGCATAGGCGGTATTTCAACAAAATCGGCTTCTACATCGTCGGCTATGTCAATGTCATAATCCAATTTATCGCCCGCCCGCAATTTTTCCATATCTAAATACAACTTCAAGGTTTCCAACTCATTATGCAAAGTAATTTTTTCACTGCGTGAATTTTCAAGCACTTGTCGAATGAGTTTTGAGAACTTTGTCAAATAAAAATCAGCCACCTCAGTATCGTGGTTCAAAGTATAACTTTTTATGGCATTTAGGCAGTTGAAAATAAAATGTGGGTTCATTTGTGTCCGCAAGGCTTTGAGTTCGCTGATCGTTGCTTGCTGTTCGAGTTGTATTTTTTCGATAACCAATTGGCGATCTCTGACAGTCAAAGCAAAAAGGAAAAAGATACCATCTACGAGAATGATGAAAAAAAGCATATTTTCAGTAATCCAAGAAGGCAATTGTTTATCAAGTCGTGTTGTTGCCAGTATTAACATACTGGCATAAATAAAAATGATATTCCAACTTGACCATGCCGCAAAACGGAAAATAGGATGTCGCCAAAAGCGCAAAGCATAGAAAGGTAAAATGAGAAAAACAATCAATAAAGTAAATTGAAAGACTTTAGTAGCAACATTGCAGAACCATGAATAAGTAGGGAAAAAAGTCAAAACGATTTCTACAAAAATACAAACTACTGGTAACTTCGGAGAAGTAGAAAAAAAGTAACTTTAGCGAAAAAAAAATGATAGAAGAATACGTTAGTGATTTGTTATTATATTTTGGAGAT
>JAYVFS010000343.1:0-6896 GCA_043772905.1 Saprospiraceae bacterium
ATCAATTATACATTATCAATTATACATTATCAATTATACATTATCAACTGTCCATTATCTATTATTAATTATCAACTATACATTAATTTATGAATATCCTCATCATCGGCGGCGGCAATATGGGTTTGACCTACGCCCAAGCCTTCCTCCGTTCTCATGTAACAACCCGCGAACAATTGATGATTTTAGAACATCTGGCAGACAAAGCGGTAGAGTTGCGGAAACTCAATCTCGGTACGGTTTATCTCGATGCAAAAGATTGTATTTCTAAGGCAGATGTCATCATTTTAGCGGTCAAACCACAAGATTCTGCGGCTCTTTTTGCCAAATTAAAAGAAGCCACTACACCGGACCAAGTCTTTTTGACCATCATGGCAGGTGTTAAAATCAAAAATATTCAAGAGGCTTTGGGTGTTAAAAAGGTCATTCGAGCAATGCCTAATTTGCCTGCTCAAATCGGTCAAGGCATGACGGCTTTTACTTCCGCAGACGATGTCACACGCCTCGAATTGGTCATGGTGCAAAACCTTTTAGCGACAACAGGCAAGACGGTTTATGTCGAAAACGAAAATATGATTGACGCAACAACTGCCATTTCAGGCTCTGGACCTGCCTATGTTTATTATTTCATGGATGCCATGATGCAAGCGGCACGGCAAATGGGTTTTTCAGAATCAGAAGCTGAATTGCTTGTCGTTCAAACTTTTACAGGTGCAGTTGACCTTTATAACAAGTCAAATTTGTCTTGTGCGGATTGGATTTTACGTGTCTCTTCACGTGGTGGTACGACCGAAGCAGCGATTAACTCGTTCAAAACCAATACGTTGCATCAAGATATTATTGATGGCGCGGTTGCAGCTTACGATCGGGCGGTTGAGTTGGGCAAATAATTGGGCTTAACTTTACAGATATTTTTTTGTCATTCTGAACGCAGTGAAAGAATCTAAGTCTTTCATTTTAAACTATTTAGATTCTTTCACTGCGTTCAGAATGACAAAAAATAGTTTAAAAATACCTACAAATGAAAAACGAATTAATACCTTTTGAGGGTAAAGAAATAAGAAAAATTTGGCACGATGACCAATGGTATTTTTCCGTCATTGATGTCATTGAATTTTTGACGGACAGTCCGAAACCGTCAACTTATTGGGGTATGCTGAAAAAACGAGAACCCCAACTATTCACAATTTGTGAAAAGTTGAAATTTTTGGCTTCCGACAACAAAATGCGCCCTACTGACTGCGCTCATACTGAGGGGTTGCTGCGGATTGTCATGTCTGTTCCTTCGCCCAAAGCTGAACCGCTGAAACTGTGGTTGGCACAGGTAGGCGCAGAACGCATCCAAGAAACAGAAGACCCTGAACTGCTGACAGAACGCCAAGCCGAACTGTACAGAGCCAAAGGTTATTCCGAAGAATGGATTGCCAGACGTGTCCAAACCATAGAAACACGAAAAGCATTGACCGAGGAATGGAAAAACAGAGGCGTTTCAGACAACCAAGAATACAGCATTTTGACAGCGACGATTTCAAAAGGCACGTTTGGATTGACACCCAAGGAATACAGTCAATTGAAAGGCTTAGACAAACAAAACCTGCGCGACCACATAACACCGATGGAGCTCATTTTGACCGCATTCAGTGAAGAAGCGACGCGGCAAATTACCATCAGAGACGAAGCAAAAGGCTTTAATGAAAACCAAGAAGCCGCACAATTAGGTGGTCAAATAGGTGGCAAAGCCTTGAAAAGCTTCGAACAAGATACAGGACTAAAAGTCATGTCACCATCTAATTTTTTAAATTTAATCAGCGATAAAGACAAGCCTTCAGAATTGCCCGAAGGAGAAGGCAACTAAATATTTCATTTTGGCACGAAATTTCGAGCTACTAAGGTTCAATCGATAATACTTTTCGGTTGAACCTTTCATCTTTTCCCACGTCCATTTATTAAAAATTCAAAACCAACAATGAACTTTTCATTTACAAAATCCCTATTCATTCTCCTTGTTTTTGCTGTATCAATGCCTGTTTTTGCTCAAAAAACATCTTTTTCCCTTGTACCAAAAGGTCAAAAAGGAGAGACACGCCGTTTTGAATTGACCAAAGGCAAACAGATTTTTCGAGGGACTAAACAATCCATCGAAAACGAAAGTCACCAAATTCTCACCATGACGGTTTTGGAAACCACGCCAAAAGGCTCTATTATTTCAGCCCGTTATGAAAATACGTTTGGCAGTCCTGAACCCATTAAAGTGCGTTATGCTATTGGACAAAACGGTGATTTTCAAAGCATTATAAATATGCGTGAAGTGCAACAATCCTTTTATCGCATCTTCGATAACCTAACGGCGGTTGCAGCGGCGACCCCCTCAGTATCGAAGTCCGTGGGCGAGATGCGGCAGTTTATGACTTCTGACAGTTACTTGACGAACAGCGTTTTTCAAGAACTTGTCCTCATTCATCAGTTTTACAATAATACATTCACGGTGGACAGTCTTGAGAAATATGAAACCACATTGCCTAACTTATTCAATCCAAAAGGCGCACCAATCCAAGCTCATGCGACACTTTTAGCCAAAAAAGAAGGTGCATTGGCGTATATTCGTCACACTGTTGAGCCTGATTTAGTCGCTATAAAACAAGAAGCCACGCATTATTTGAATGTGATGAATGGCTCAAGTCCTTCAAAATTATCGGTGAAATCACAAGCCGTTTCGCTACTGAATGAAGCCGTTTTTGATGATTATTTGTTTGATGAAGACTTTTGTTCTTTTAATTTAACAACAGGTTGGATCGCTGCATTTCAACGCAAAAGGACGATTATTGAAAGTGATGTGAAGACAGTAGAGTTTGTGCTTTTGAAGGAAATACGTTGATTTTTACCTTAAAAACAGTTTATTTTAGTCAAAATACTGAGGGGGGTATAAAAACAAAAAGACGATAAGACACCACAAAAGGTCTCATCGTCTTTTTACTTTTAATCAAAATACTGCGGGGGTATATTTTCACTCAAATATATCTTTAGCTGAAATATTAAAATCCGCCATAACAGGCATGGCACTACAAACAGTATCACCAAAACAGATTTTGACATCTTCGATAGACGTATAAACTTCTACTTTTTTTATTTTTGGAAAAATAACCCATACGACCTGTACCCCATTCTCAAAATATTCAATAATTTTCTCCTCAACTTCATTGATTTGATCATTTTTTGAAATAATTTCTATCACAAATGAACAAACCGTTGCCTCTCCCGATGCCGAATCATCTACTTGTCCACCCGCTAAAATGGCAATATCGGCTCGCCGTGTTCTATTTATAGTCGGCAAATACATATCTACTTCACTCATTAGAATCCCTTCTTGAGCAAAAAATGCCGTTTTATAAAACAGTTTGAGTAGTTTCCGATAAATGGCAAATTGGTTTCGGTTCATAGTACGGTCTGTTTTTTCAACAATGCCTTTGTTCCATTCATATTTGAATGGGTCTTCCCTGTTAGAATACTTTTCAAGGAATTTTTCAAGACTTATCTTTTTTTTGATAGGACTTGGGTCTGATTGAACAAGTGTAGCTGCTGACATTATTTTTCTTTTTTACAAAAATAGTTTTTTTACACCATTTTGCAAAGCCTAAAACAAACTTTCAATGATTTTATCCGCCGTCATACCTTCCGCTTCTGCTTTGTAATTCGGTACGATGCGGTGGCGCAACACGTATTTTGCAATCGCCTGAACGTCTTCAATATCAGGTGAATATTTACCACGAATCGCCGCATGGCATTTTGCACCCAAAACCAAATATTGCGAAGCACGCGGACCTGCACCCCAAGAGATGTAATTGTTAACAATTGTCGTCGCTTTCGGCGTATTTGGGCGTGTCTTAGACGTTAGGCTTACAGCGTACTCCAACACGTTGTCTGCAATCGGAATTTTGCGCACAAGTTGCTGAAAACCAAGTATTTGTTCACCCGTAACGATGTGATTCAATTCAACAGATTTACCTGATGTTGTACTTTTTACAACCGCAATTTCCTCCTCATAACTCGGATAATCCAAAGGAATATTGAACATAAAACGGTCAAGTTGCGCTTCTGGCAAAGGATACGTTCCCTCTTGTTCAATCGGGTTTTGCGTTGCCAAAACGAAAAAAGGAGATGGTAAAATGTGGCGGTCACCAGCCACTGTCACACTGCGTTCCTGCATCGCTTCGAGCAAAGCGGCTTGTGTTTTAGGTGGTGTCCGGTTGATTTCGTCCGCCAAAACGATATTCGCAAACAAGGGTCCGCGATTGAATTTGAAATGGCGATCTTCGCCCAAAATTTCAGAACCTGTAATATCGGAAGGCATCAAGTCGGGCGTGAACTGAATCCGTTTGAAATCCAAATCCAATACCTCTGAAATGGTCGAAACCAACAAGGTTTTTGCCAAACCAGGTACGCCGACCAATAAACTATGACCATTGGAAAACAAAGAAATGATAACGGCACGGACGACATCTTCTTGTCCGACAATCACTTTGCCAATTTCTTTTGTGAGGTTTTTGTAAGCCAGTGCGAGCGCATCTACCGCTTCTACATCTGAACTATAAGCTGTTGTTGCTGACATATCGAATCGTTAATCGTTATTGAGTTATAAAAAGTCATTGGGTCATTTGCCATTTATTAAAACTTTTCTAATAACCCTATGGCTATTGACAAATGCCCCTTCTAAACGTTGCGAAACACGACATTGTTTCACAAAAACAAGTCATTCGTCTCGCTGTAAAAGTCTTACATCTTATTTACATTGCCAAACCCATTCCGACAAATCGTATTTTTTCTTTGTATAAAAAAAATGCCACCATTCTGTACGGATACCTTTAAAGCCAACTTGCGCCATGACACCCCTCAGTAATTGGCGGTTTTCTAAGACATTTTTAGGCAAATCGGTATTGTCTGTATGTGCACGATTCGTAAAATTATCGAATTCTGTTCCCATGTCCAATTCTTTGCCGTCTTTGTCAACGATGGTCAAATCGGCTGCCAAACCGCGTGTGTGTTGCGACCCTTTCCACGGCGGTGTAACGTAACTCGGGTTCGGCACTTTGTCCCAAAGCCGTTGTTGATAAGGTCTTGGGCGGTAACAATCAAACAGCTTCAAACCGCCATAGCCTTTGTCTTTCAATACTTTATGCGCTTTCGCAATCGCTTTGGCTGCTTCGGGACGGAGGAAACAACGGGCGCAATCGTACATAACAGCTTTTGTAAAATTGTTTTTTGTGGCATAACGTATATCAATTTTGATGGTATTGTCGAGAGCGGTGAGTTCTGTCCAGTTTTTGGTATTGTTGTCTGCAACTGCCGTATTGCTCGGTTTTTGAGCGCAACAATTGAAGAAAAACAAGCAGCATACCGAGGGGGATAAAATCAACTTTCTGAAAGGCTGTCGGAAGAAGACAGGTTCGGGGAACATTAAAAGTTCCCCGAACCTAAACGTCGGGAATAATAATCTTAGGAAGATTTTAAATCTTCCTAAGATTGAGCGAGTGTAAACGAATCTTTTACAAAATGTAAAAGATTCATCAAAGGGGTATAAATTCAGTTGGTTACAAATTGTTACCAACTTTTTATCTTCGATTTTAGAATCATGGAGATGTATTATAATAGTTTCGTTATTCATATAAAATTATTCAAACTAAAGAAAATCAATGGTATATTGTTCAGAATCAGTAATATCTACAACAATAGTTTTTGCCCATAAGTCGCCTAATCTCTGCTTTTTTTCTGTGTTTTTTATAGCTACAATTGCTGGAATTGCATAAATGAAAAAATCAAATGGGTCAAGCAAATGTCGTTTTAATACGTGAGTAAAGCCAATTTCAGTCCTTTCTTCGGTTAAAACTAACAGGTTAAAAGCTTTATGACCTAATGTTGCACCGTGATACGTTTCAATAATGACGAAATAGAGAAACCAAACCATGAATAGAGGCAAAGTAGCTAATCCTTGAACAGATTTTCCACCTTCTTCCGTCACAATTCCGAATTTTTCAACGTAAAAAAAAGTAAGTAGAAAAATCAATAAATAATCAATGAAGGATGCCAAAAATCGTTTTTTTAAATTGCTTTTGTATTTGAATACCATTTCTTCTTTCATACTTCTAAATAATCTTTAGGTGAGGAATTCTCTCAAAATGTTTTCGATTTTCTGTTCGCAAAGGTTGTCTATTGGTCAAGGCAGTGGCAGCAATAAAGATGTCAGCAACACCTATATTTTGTCCTTCAATTTCTAATTGTCGAATCAATTTAGCTGACAACTCTGCGGCGTTTTCATCGAAAGGTAAAACGGTCAGTCCTTTCAATATTTTTTGAACATCTTGTTGCTTGGCTTCAGTCTGCGCACCTTGAAAAAGTTCAAATACCGTAACAGCACTGATATAAAGTCGGCGTTTTCCTAAAAGTGAAGCAAAAACAGAAGCCGTCCTTTGCTTTGTTCTTAAATGGTCAATGATAATATTGGTGTCAATTACCATGTTTTAGGTGTTAGAAGATTGAAAGATGTGTGAGCCTGTTTAATTTTTTGTATGCTTTCTTCATCCCAATCTGAAAGGTGCAGTAAGGCTTCTCTTTCAGGCGGCAAAACAGTATAGTCTTCTTCAATATTATTGTTAGAAGCATCCATTTTTGGGCTATCAATATCAGTATGCACAATTTGAACATCATCAATATACGATGCTTTTTGCAAAAGAACCAACAGCTTTTGCCAATAACGGCTTTCTAATTTTATTCTAACTTCCATTTTTTGCTAATTTTAGTAACAAAAATACTCACGTTTCGTTGATTTTACAAACGGAAAAAAAGAAATATCGTAACCTTGCGTATGCAAGTAGAACGAATAGATGATGTACCCTTAATCTGTA
>JAYVFS010000344.1:0-6891 GCA_043772905.1 Saprospiraceae bacterium
GACTCAACTTCTGGTGTGTATTTTTCTATCATTGATTCTATTTTGAACACAATGATATGATTTTACTCTGATATTTTATTTATTTCACGTTCCTAAGAGAAGCGGAGGAGCTGAATTGCCCTAGGTAGTAAATTGTATTTATTCATTATTAAAATTGATTTTGGTTTATGATAGATTATTTATCATGCAAATATAATGACAGATTTTTGATATGCAAGTTATTTTACATTTTATTTAAATTATTTTTTTAGCCATTTAATATTGACAATTCTACTGAATTAAATACATGGTCTAAGGGGATAAATGATTGGAATTTGAAAGCAATAATGTTCATTTCTCACTGTCTAACATTCAATTCATAATAGAAATACTGAGGGGGTTAAATTCATTTTTTCATACGTTATTCTTGAAGACATATAATACTTAAAAAGCCTTGCAAACGAGATGTTTACAAGGCTTCTTACGAAAAACAATTGCTGTATCTTTTATGAATTACTGTTTTAGGAACTTTGCTGAAAACTGTTCTTTATCATCGGACATACTCAAAATATAAACCCCAGCCTTTAGGTCATAAATATCTATTGAAAATTGAGAACTCGCTGAATTTGAGTATGATTTAGTTGAGACACACTTTCCTTTAGTATCATATATACTATAATACGTAGAATTTAATGAAGAGGGAATTCTTACATTTATGTCGTATTGCGCAACACTCGGATAAATAATCAATGAATTCACAGAGCTTTCAGTAGGGTCTAAACGTTGTCTGGCGGATATTGATTGAGAGAACATATCAATGAATTCATAAGCCCCAATATCAAAACAGACGCTGTTGGGTGTAAAATATAATTAGTTGTATCAGAAAACAAACTCAATTTATTCGATTTAAAAAAACTCGGCGGCGAAGTGTAAGGTGTGCGCAAGGTATAATTTTTAGCACTGTCTATTCTCTTTTTTGCGCCTCACCCAATACCTGGAATGCCCAATAAGGACCAATGATAATATTGTTTTTAACGATAGGTTTATAGTTTTTGGGAAATGTCTTAAATGTTCGTAAACCATTGGTATCGACTTGATAGTAATTAAAACCATAATCATAAATTTTTATACCCACATTTGTGATATTGGATAAAGTATTATTCGCCACCATCATGGTGATATTGTCCTTAATACTATCACGGGTATCGATAAACATGCCATCTGAACTGCCAACGATTAAGTTATTATAGATTTTGGTGTTAGCTACAAAACCAATAGCAACGATGCCGCTACATTTCACATTCCGAATGACATTATTGTAAAGACGACCTCCAGAACCCGCACCTAACTGTATGCCGTTGCATTGTCCCGAAACGCCTGATGTTCCAGAACCATCTATATCATTATTATAGACCTCTGCGTCTGGCGCACAGCCGTATTGGATGGCTTCATATTTTGAGTTTTTAATAATGTTATTATAGATTTTTAGACCCAATATGCGGTGCGGTATGAGAGGGATAGATTGCCCTGCACAAATACGGGTTAGGCCTCCTTGCCAAAATGAATTGCCTATGTACAAACCTTCACCGCCAGTACTCGTCACATAGTTGTCATGAACTTTTATATTATACATCGTAAAGTTGTCATTCCAAGTATTGGTATCACAAGTCGGGTCTTGTTTAATCATCATACCAGCATAACCAACGTTGGTTATTTTTATATGGTCAACCTCAACATCTGTACTCAGACCAACTACAACCAAACCGGAACAACCTGTTTTTGACCCATTTATACTCATGCCATACATTAAATTGTTTACGCCAGTGCCTGTAACACGAATATACCGACAATTATCAAATGTTAAACTATGGTAATCATTCGTACTAATATCAACAGGTCCGCCACAGTTTTTGAAAATGATGGCTGAATCTTTCGTCCCTTGGAAATCTGCAAATCGGAGTTGATTATAGTTTCCAGATGCCAAACATACAGTCTGGCCTGGCTTAATTTTTAGAAAACCAGGTCCAATATTTCCAGGTTTCCACGGGCGATAAGTAAGGTAGGGGGCTAAGGTGGTCGGCGTAATCGTTACTTCACAGCCGCAGGAGGTATTTTGGGAGATGGCCACATAGGTGACGCATAAGGAGCTTATTACTCCAAGATAAAGTTTCCGTGTCATTTGTTTACAATTAAATTTTGTGTATAAATATTTAATCAATATTAACCGTAACCAATTTGAGGTGTATTGTTAAGTATTTATTTTTTTCACAAAATTCAAAAATTACCCTTAAAAGGGTATAAAAAGAGCACGATAAAGATTTGTTTTATTAAATATAAATATGAAATCGAAAAATTCTTTAAAAAATCAATAGACAAGTCATTCATTCTAAATGAGTTATAACAATCAAATAAAAGTATATGTCTTGATCTAAGTCAATTAAAGTTAAAATACTGAGGGGGTGTATTTTAACATTTATAACTTGAACCGCTCCCCTATCAAGGTCTCGGAGCAACAGGTTTAAACGGCTTGTCAAATGTATTCGCCCCTTGTACCTTCACCTTACGTTTATAGACCTTATCAACGCTCGTCACATACATAATATCGAAATTGGGACCACCAAAACAAAGATTAGAAGCCTGTCCAATCGTCGGCACAGGAATAATCGCATTCACACGCCCCATTTGGTCAAGGACTTGAATACCCAAACGACACGCGACATAAACCCGTCCCTGTCTGTCGCATTTGATACCATCGGACCAAGCATTTTCAGCCGTATCGGGAATATGCAGCCAACCATAACGTTGTTTATTCGTCAAAATACCATCTGCATTGATTTGAAAGACCCAAACCCAATGCGAAGCGGATTCCGTCACATACATCTGCGTTTGGTCAGGTGAGAGACACAAACCATTGGCGAACTTGATGCCTAAATCCACCACTACCCTTTCGCCATTGGGTTTCAGTAGCCATATTTTACTTGGTTTTTCGCTGCCATCGGGCTGCGTGATATAGATATTGCCATTTTTGGCAACCAAAATATCATTGCCGCCGAGACTATCTGCCAAAACAGTCGCTTTACCTTGTTTATCATAACTCATGACTTGTCTTTCCTTACAACCCCAACCACTTGTAATGGTTATCATGCGTCCATCATCGGAAAACGTTGTGCCACTGGCGCATTTTGAATCATTGTTCAGAAGCTGCACTTTGCCGTCCAAACCCACTTTATAAGTTTTACCATTGGGAATATCTTGAAAAAACACTTCTCCTTCGGCATTCGCAATGACCCCCTCAGTAAATTTATGTCCTTCACTCACCAATTCCCAACCTTTGTCATTGGGCATAAAAATATCAGATAAAAAAGGATTTTTCGTTTGTGTATTCCCAACAGGTTTTGGATAATCTTTCCACAACCAACGCATGGCATCTGGAAAAACAGCCGTGCCGTGTTTGCCATTATGTCCACCTTCGCCCCAAATATGATTCACTTCATAGCCCGAAAAGGTCAAAGCCCGTTCCATACTTTCATTGGCTTTCCACCAATCGCCACCGTATATATTGAGGTCATTTGTACCATCTTGTAGGAAAACACGAAGCGGTTTCGGTTCATATTTTCGTATCAACGTCGGATAGTCCTGTGCGCCACGCAAACCGACATAAGTACCAATGGCACTAAAAACCCTTGAAAACGCATCAGGACGTTCCCAAGCTGCCGTAAAAGCACACACAGCTCCACTACTCGAACCGCCAATCGCTCTGTCATTGCCGTTTTGAGACAAATGAAGGATGCGACCATCTTTGGTTTTCAGTTTTTCTACTTCGGGCAATATCTCATTCAAAATAAACCGCGCATAAGCATCGCCGAGACCATCGTATTCAAAACTGCGGTTGAGCCTATCCAATGCGGATGCCGTATCCTTTGCCCGAACCAATCCAGACTTGACAAACACCCCAATTGTCACAGGCATTTCTTTGTTGTGAATCAGATTATCAAATACCGTCGGCGCATTCCACTGAATACCGTCTTGATTGACATACACACAAGCAGGTTTATCGGGTGTATATTGTGCTGGCACATACACCCAATATTCCCGCCAAGTGCCCGGGAATATTTTAGAATTGTCGAAAGTCACTTTGATAATTTCACCTTTCGGCACACCCGCCTGTTCCACCGATGCGGGGTTAACAGGATAATTTTCAGTAACTGTTTGAGAAAACAAGACCGTTTGCCCAATTAAGAAGACGCTTAAGAGTAATTGTTTCATTGCCGTTCGTTTAGTTGAAACGACAATATTATTCTAAAAGAAAGATAAAACGGCTATTTTGAAAGGTTATTTGTTTATTTTTTGCTGAAAGTAGAATTCCATTGCGGATTAAGACATGATGTGGCATAACAAGAACATTTTTATATCAAACCCTTAAAATGGGAAAACGATAGAAATACCACATCTCCTCACAGAAATCACCTGTTTCCTCACAGAAATCACTTGTTCCCTCACAGAAATCGCTTGTTCCCTGATAGAAATCGCTTGTTTTGCGCAGAGGAGATTTATTTCTCGAAAGAGTGTGCATTTTGGGTGGGTGTTTGATTTTTTTTGAAAAAAATAATTATTTTTGAGGCTAAACAATACTTTTGAACAAAACTTATCTAAAATATCAATCGAGAAAGCTATGAATGCTGTCCTTCCTATCCAAAAAGCTGTATTTGGCGAAGAAAAACGCATTGCCGTTTTTATTCCAAAAGACAATGATTTGATTGCAAAAATCAAGAAAGTACCCAATAGATGTTGGAGTACGCAACATAAATGTTGGCATTTTCCATATTCTGCTGAAAACTGGGCAATTTTTCAATCCCTTTTTAAAGATGAAACGCTGAACATTCAGAAGAACGGCGACCCTATTCGCATATCTACCATGGAAATGGTTGAACCGCCAAAATTAGAACTAAAAAAAGATTATGAGAAACCCATTGACGGGGTGATTGGCAATCACCCCGTCAATGCCATACCACAATCCGCCGCTTTGAACCCTCAAGAGATAGCAAAGCAACTTTTTATACCTGTCCATCCAGAGACAATGCTACAAAACAGCACGCCACAGCCCCCCTCAGTAGAAAAACCTATTTTGATAGCTGATAAAATTGTGGTCAGATTAGCGCATTTTTGGAAAGGTCGGTTGCGCCTCGACTTTTATTATCGGCTCGATTGGGTGACTCAAATAAAATTGATTGACAAACGCCGTTAGCATCCAGAATTTCAGTCTTGGTCAGTGCCTCATTCGCCTTTGGTGATAGATATTTTGAAACGTACTTTTGGAGACATTCTTCAAATGGATTTAACGCCTGTGTTGGATTCACAAGTGATAGCGCAACCAAAAGTACAAATGCCAAAACTTGATACACCCCCTCAGTATAATGATGAAGTTTTAAGATTGGTTGAGAAAATGACGCTTAAACGTATGGCTTACACGACTATTAAAACCTATAAAAACTGTTTCTCTCAATTTTTATATTTTTATAATGATATTCATCCAAAAGACCTTTTCAATTACCAAATGTATTGAATCCAACAGAGGTTATGAAACTGTTGCAAGCTGTCGAAAATCTAAAACACAAGTGTATTTTATTGGCTATTTATTCAGGTGGATTACGGCTTTCGGAAGTCACCAATTTACGATTAGCGGATATTCGGAGAGACGATAAAAGCATATTTGTGAAAGCAGGGAAAGGCAAAAAAGACCGTTATACATTGCTGTCTAAGATGTTGTTAGCACAATTAGATATTTATTTTCAACATTACAAACCCTCTTATTGGCTTTTTGAAGGACAAACAGGTGGGCAATATTCTAACCGAAGCGTTCAGTGCATTTTGAGAGATGCCGTTACCAAATCGGGTGTCAATCCCTTTTGCACTGTTCACACATTACGACACAGCTTCGCCACCCATTTGATATTAAATGGGCATGATTCCACCTATATTCAAAAATTATTAGGACACGAAAAACCCGAAACCACCGCTATTTATATACATCTAACGGGTGAACAAATAAGGCAAATAGAAAGCCCATTAGATAAATTAAATTTTTGATATTTTTATTTGGTGCTTCCATTGTTTTGATTTAGTTTTGGCTGTCATAAAAAGGACTTCGTATTTCGATACTGCCTTATCTCAAATACTTGCGCATTTAAATACTGTTTTATGCGTTTGGGGGATTTGGGTTGTGGGGGAAGGCGATACTTGCGCGAGTTCGTGCAAGTACAGGTGATGGGCAAAATAAATAAAAAATAAAAAATAAAAAAATAACATACCTTAATATTTAAACCCAATTTATTAACAGTTTAAACTCAAAAAGGAGGTATCGCAGACACAGAAATTCTTACAAACAAAAAATCCTGTAAATACAAGGTATTCACAGGATACTCAGTTCGAAGCCTCTGAGTCGAAAAGGCAACAGAAACTTCTATTTGTTAAAATTTAATCCACAAATTTATGAAAATTCTCTTGAAAGTGATGCTTTTCGTTGTTTTCGGTTTGGTGATTGCTTGTAAGCATGAGGCAAATGAGACAAACAACATTTTCGGCGGTCAAGATTGTTCTTACTCACTCAAGTACGATGCCGAAGTAACAATGACGTTACAAGTCGCCAATTCGGCTGACATTAATCGTTTGACACCACAAGACCGTGTAGGTTTAATGCCTCATACGACTCGTAGTGCCGTAGATTTTTGTCTTAAAAAAGATGGGACAAGTGAATGGCTCATAGAGAAAAAGAAACCTCAACATGTTTTTGAGGCTAAAAGCTATACACTTCCCGACTGGCGTGTTAAGCCGCTGTTGCAAAAGTTACCCCTTTTTTCTTTGACAATTTAAACACATTTCGAAATGCCCTGTATCCTTTTTTGCCCAAACTTT
>JAYVFS010000345.1:0-22253 GCA_043772905.1 Saprospiraceae bacterium
CTATGATGCAAGCGGTGCGAAATTGAGAAAGATTACAAGCGACAATGGCACTGTGACGACTTACGATTATGTGAATGGTGTGGAATACAAGAACAATATCCTCCAAAGGATAGCGCATACTGAGGGGTCTGTGTCGGTACAAACTGATGGCTCTTACGCACATGAATATGTATTGCGTGACCATTTGGGGAATACACGGGTGACATTCAGCGATTTGAACAACGATGGACTTGTTGGCGCAACGGATATAAAACAAATCAATGCCTACTACCCGTTTGGCTTGAATATGGAGAGCAATTTTAATGGCGCAGCAGGAAAGAACAAGTATGCCTACAACGGCAAGGAGTGGAATGATGATTTTTCTTTGGGCTGGAATGATTATGGGGCGCGGTTTTATGACCCTGCGATTGCGCGATGGAGTGTTATTGACAAGTTGAGTGAAAGGCATTTTTCGCTTACAGCATATAACTACGTTGATAATTCACCAATAAATGCAATCGATCCTGATGGCAATGATTTTACACTAAGTGTTGAAAGGAATAAAGCAGGCGAAATAACTGGTGTAAAAGTTTCTGCAAAGATTTATATTAAAGGAGATGGGGCAAGTGCAAATAGAGCCAATGAATTAAATAAGTATGCTAAAGATAATTTAGCAAGCAAAACTGAAATGGGACTAAAAGTATCTTTTGATGTTCAATATGAATATAGCTCTGATAAGGAGGAAAAGGATTTAAAATCTGGCGAGAATCTATTGACATTTATTAGTGAGCCTTTAGGAAGCAATCCAGAGGAAAGGTCACAAATTAATGGGAAGCTCAAGGCTTATACTACTCCACTTGGATTTATGCAAGATCGTTATACGGGGAATACTGGTAAAATTAGAGATTCAGGAAAAGAAAATTGGACTATTCTGCATGAAACAATGCATTTGTTAGGTCTAAGTGATAGATATTTTGAGGACGGTAATCAAAGATCCAAGGACTGGGAGGATGATATAATGTCTAAGCATGGGAGCACTAAAATTCATGACTTTCACTATCAAGGTTACATTTCAGTTATGTATCATAATTACCCTTCAAAAGGTTTACCTAACTCAAATATGCCAAGTGTAATAAGAAAGGTAATTGATGTCGACTACAGAGGAGTTTTACTCCAGCCTAAGCCTGAGGGAACTAAACCCAAATAATCAATTAATAATATTTTATTTTACTAAAAATAGGAACAATGAAAATTCACATAAGTGCTATTTTATTATTCATAATGGCTAATTTTATATGCTCTAATAAAAAGGGTATTAATCAAGATGGAGTAATTTTTTATTTTAATAATTCTCAAAATATTTATTACTTCATGCCGATTGAAGAAAATAGCAAAATAGAAGACTTTATAGATGGTATTAATCATTGTAAGGAGGGGTATCAATTTTACTATTCTTCATCTAAATTTAAAGATTCTATCCAAAAGAAAGTATTATTTAAACAACCTTTATACAATCTTTTAAATGAAGATGCCTTATATAAAGATACAATGTATTTATGTCCTGTAAAAATTGGATTTGATTATAATGTCAGCAATACTTATAAGAGTGAGAAAACTGTCATTAGTCAAGGGAAAGTTAATTTAAATTTTAATTGTATTTACATTAATGAAATTCAGATTAAATACCTCCGTTAATAATTACCGCTCGTTGGGGGAGTTCATTAAATTTTCTTCCAACCGTCCGCTCGTCGGGGGTGTCCCGCTGCCTGCTGCCGCTGGTATAAGGAGTTCATTAACTTAACCACAATTGCTCCGCTGGCAATATGGACTTATACTGAGGGGGGCAATGCCCGCTGGCAATAGGTCTTAGTTAAATTAGCAACTAATGCCAAGCAAAACTACGGACGTGCTGGTGTCGGCTTCCAAGCCGACACCTACTATACGGCAGGTCTCCGACCTGCGAAGTTGATTGAAAGAGAGGCATAAAGCAAACAACTGCTGCCGTTTACGTGGGTCAGAGACCCACAAAATAGTAGGCTTCGGTTAAAAAACCGAAGCCAGCGCCGCCGTTCGTTGTTGTTGGTTTGTGGGGTGTTTTGAGGAAGAGCGTGCGCCAGCGGGTTATGAATGACTCCAATGCTGGTTATGTTAATAAACAAGATGTTTTTTTTATGGCACAGCCATATTTAAATCAGAAGGGAACTGGAAAAATAAATGTTATTGACACTCGTCAAGAATCCAACTTTAAAAAAGTAACAGAAGAAATGCAATAATGTCTAAAATTAAATTTATATGAAAAATAAAACAATATTTACAATGATTTTTTTCTTTTCTTTACTATATGTTTATTCATGTATAGAAAAAAATAATAACTATGATTCAAATGGTTTAAAAAATGATTATTGGATTGAAAAAGATTCATTTTTAGATACTTTTTCTGAAGGTTTTTATAACAAAGGAAATAAAACAGGTATCTGGATTGAATATTCTGATTCATTAGTAGAAAAAGGTATTTATAAAGAGGGTAAAAGATTTGGTGTCTGGAAAAAATACCTTGGAAATACACTTAACCCGATGGCAACGGGTCTTCATTAATTTAAGTTCCAAAGTCAGCTAACAACGACGGCGTTGGTGTCTGTGTTTTCACCGACACCAACTATCAAATGGCGCAAGCTGCGCCACGAAATCAATTTATACTGAGGGGGCATCACACCGCCCCCTCAATCAAAAAACAAAACAAAAAGATGAAAAATACAATAATCATCGCCCTCTTGGTATGGGCAATAACCGTCCAAGCGCAAAGTGACAGCAGCCAACTCGCCGTGTTCAACACAGGCAGAAACATCACCGTCTTGAGTGCCGACTTCGGTGCGGCATTGACGCAAGACCTCATCGGTGAAATGGTCATGGCATTCGATACGGTCATGGTCTTAAAAGCGGACAACAAAGCCGACAGTTCGGGCAGAAAACCGATGCGCTACCAAAGCGAACGACGTGCCACCAAAATATCCAGTAATTTGAAGGATAAAATAGCGGTCATAGACTTCGAAAAGAGCTTCGACGTGACCCAAATGGCACTGAATGTGCAAAAAGCAGGCGCAAAAGCCTTGATTATCATCCACGAATCGAATGACAAAAGGGTGTATAAACTGAAGAAAAACGGGACGTACAAAGACAGCATCCGCATCCCCGTCTATACAATCGCCAACGATAAAGGCGCAGCCATTCAGCAATTGCTGCCCTCGATGGTGGGTATCAAATCCCCTACTGATATGCCAACAAACGCATCCATGGCGGCTAATGCCACCCCACCTGTCGCCCCAGCCGAAAAGTCAAAAGACAAAATGAGTAACGCTGATGCGACATTCAATACAGATTTGTCCAACAGCACAGGCTTCGGCAAACAAGGCTTCACTGTATCCCCAAACCCGACCCGCAATCAAGCGAATGTCACCTATCAATTCCAAAACCCCACCGACGTAACAATAGAAGCCAAAACCGCTTCTGGACAAGTGATTTTCCATCAAATACTGAGGGGTGCCACCATCGGCAATGTCGCGATACCGACGGTTGATTATCCGAATGGGACATACTTCGTGACGCTGCAATATGGTAAGGAGGTGAAGACAAAGAAGTTAGTGGTGCGGCATTAAGAGATAAGCGAAAAGTGACAAGTAAAAAGCCGATGTTTCACAGGGAAACATCGGCTTTTTTAGGTTTTTTTGCGTTTTTCAATTAGCAACTTCTTCTGGATAATCATTTTCTAAAAGAGATTGGATTTCAATGGCTAATTCAGGTAGGTTTTTGTGGACGATAGCCCAAATGATTTCATCAGCAACAGCATCGTAAGAGTGGATAATGAGGTTTCTCAAATTGACAATCTTTCGAGCATCAGTTATGGCAATATTGGGTTCGGCTGCTAAGATGCGATTGGCTGCTTCACCGAAGATTTCAAGCTCACGTTCGACGGCACGTTTGAGCATCCAATTTTTTTCGTATTCGCTCAAATCACGGTTAATGCCCAAGTAAGAATCAATACGTTGAATGGATGTTTGCATATCAATCAACCATTTTCTAATGCGTTCACGCGGCTGCATAAATAGGTTGTTTTGACTTGTGAATAGAACGGATTAAAACGGGGTTGGTCAAACTTTTTTCAATGACTAAATCTACTTTACGTGCCACAATCTGCTGCAATGCTTCTTGAAAATTGAAATAATTGTCCGCAAAATCAAGCATCGGGACACCTGAAAAAGAGACCAATAAATCCACATCACTGCGTTCATTGAAGCTTTCGCCAACGACAGATCCAAAGGCATAAAGGTCTTTGACGTAGAATTTTGGACAGAGTTGTCGAATGGCATCCAGTTGTTGTGAATTGAGTTTCATAAATTGTGATTTTAAATTAAGTATTAGGCAAAGTAAGTTAGAAATGCTAAAAATAGCAATTTTTACGCAATATTTATCATAAAATATATCAAAACGTATGACCAACTTCCAACCCATCACCGCAGGGCGCACCATTCTTCTCACCGCCTTCGCGCTCATGGCTTTTGCCGCCAATTCGGTGTTCAATCGCTTGGCTTTGGGCAGTAATGCCATAGATGCGAGCAGTTATGTTGGTATTCGGTTGCTGTCGGGTGCAGCGGCTTTGTGGTTGTTGAACAGTTTGTCAAAACGTCATTTCAGGATTGTTCAACGTCCTTTTCGCACTCATTTGATACCTCGTTTTTTACCTGCTTTTTATCTTTTTGCTTATGGTATAACCTTTTCCTTTGCTTATCGCAGCCTCAATTCGGGCATGGGTGCTTTCATTTTGTTTGGGACGGTGCAAACGACGATGTTGTCTATGGCGGTCTTGAAAGGCGAGCGTCCGCATATATCCGAATGGTTGGGTTTGTTGGTAGCATTGGGTGGTTTGGTCTATTTGGTTTTCCCTGGATTGTCTGCGCCTGACCCTTTGGGTGCTGTTTTGATGGTCGTTGCGGGCATCGCTTGGGCGTTTTATACCTTGCGTGGTCGGGGCGTAAAAGACCCTTTGGAAACAACGGCGTTGAATTTTATCTGCACCTTACCAATGGTTTTAGTCGTTTTTATGTTTATGATGTCCAAAATGCACCTTTCTACTGAGGGGGTGGTTTATGCCTATTTGTCGGGTGCTGTGACTTCGGGCATGGGTTATGCGATTTGGTACACAGCGTTGCGTGGTTTGACGACGACACAAGCGGCTCTGTTACAATTACTTGTGCCGATTTTGGCAGCATTGGGTGGCGTGGTTTTTCTTTCAGAAAACATCACGATGCGGCTTGTGGGTGCGGGCGCTTTGATTATTATGGGTGTTGTGTTGGCTTTGCTTGGGAAGCGGATTAAACGGATATAAAGAAGAGATGCTTGCTACAAAATCGATATGAAATTTTTGAAATAAAATAAGAAATGAAAAACCTAATCAAATACGTTTTTACAGTTATGTACAGGTGGACATATAATTTGAACCTCGATTCATCGCCCGAATGGTCTGCTTTTGTTGGTGTAAGTGTCATGCTTTTTGTCAATTTATTGTCTCTTTAATAATTTTGTCATTTTGTGCGTTGTCTTTGTTCAGAAACCCTAATGCAGCTCATTAACTTCATTCCCTAATGAACTATATGTAAACCAAAAAGCCGTAAATTGCGTTTTTCAAAAAAACATATCACTTAAAAAATGAGAATCACTACGACGCTATTCATCTGCTTTTTCAACATACTGTCACTAAGCGCACAGCAACAAAATCACCGTCCTAAAATCGGTCTGACATTAAGCGGCGGCGGTGCAAAAGGGCTTGCACATATAGGTATTCTGAAAGCCATAGATTCTGCTGGATTAAAAATTGACTACATCACGGGTACGAGTATGGGGGCGGTTGTGGGGTCGCTATACGCTGTCGGTTATTCGGGTAAGGAGATTGAAGAAATTGCCAGAAAAATTGACTGGGATTTAATGTTGAGCAATCAACTCTCTTTCCGCTCTTTGTCAATGGCAGAAAAAGAAGAATACGGCAAATATGCCATTGAACTGCCTCTTATTAATAACAAACTGAAATTGCCGAGCGGCTTTATTGAAGGGCAAGAGTTGTGGTATAAGCTCTCGGAACTTTACTATGGGGTTATGTGTATTAAAGATTTTAACGATTTCCCCATTCCTTTTAAGTGCATTGCAACCGATATCTCGAACGGACAAGCGGTGGTGATGGACAAAGGTGATATCGCTTCGGCAGTGCGGGCGAGTATGGCTATCCCCTCAGTATTTACAACAGTTGATTATGATGGACGTAAGTTGGTGGATGGCGGCTTGATACGGAATTTCCCTGTGAGAGATGTCAAAGAAATGGGCGCAGATATGGTGATTGGTGTAAGTGTTTCATCGGGTTTAACACCAAAAGAAAAACTGAATTCTGCCTTTGATATTTTAATGCAATTGGCTTTTTTTAGAGAGGCAGAAGACTATAAAAATGAAATTCCGTTGTGTGATATTTTTGTCCCATTACCTATTGAAGATTATTCTATGGGCAGTTTTGGTGATGCCGAAAAGTTGATGGAAATTGGTATAAATGAAGGAAAAAACTTGTACCCCACCTTAAAACACCTTGCCGATTCATTGAACAATATATATGGTGTGCCAGTTGTCCAGTCAAATAAATTGTCAAAAAAGGACTCTTTTTTTATCAATAGCTGTGCAATTCAAGGTCTTAAAAAAACGACAAAAGACTTTTTTCTGAATACTATGGATTTCCATGCCGAAAAGTTCTATGCAGAAAGAGGGCTTTCCAAAGGCATCCGTCGTGTTTATAGCACACGCTCATACAGCAGCATTAACTATTTTTTAGAGCCACTGAAAGGGGATTCTGCTAGAATCGTATTTGATGTCAAAGAAAACCCTTCAACTTATGCCAAACTCGGGCTTCATTACAATCCTTTTTCAGGTATCAGTTTTATAGCCAACTTGACGACTCGGGACTTTTTTACACCTTATTCTAAAAGCTTAGTGACTTTTAACCTCGGCGAAAACTTCCGTTTTAAAGGCGAGCATTTGCAATATTTTGGACATCGCAAAAACTTTGCAATTATCCCGAAATTTCAATTTGAGAATTTTAAGATAAACACATATACAGGTTTTGTGAAAAGTGGACAGTACCAACAAAATTATACGTTGGGCGAGTTAAAAGTACAACAATCGGGTTTTCGAAGCATAGCGGCGGGTATTGGTACAAGGTATGAACTTATCAATTTTAAACCGTTAATTCTTTCCAGTTTGGAAGCAAAAGGCAGAAATGGCTTTCTGAACTCTTTTGCCTATATCGGTGTCAATAGATTGGACCGGAGCGTTTATCCACAAAGAGGTGTTAAATTCAATGCAGAGTTTGGGCTGGTCTATAACCAAAAACCGAATATAACCTTTTATTCCAACGGCATTCCCATAACAAATACGGACTCTTTAGACATAAATTATGACAATTATCAGCGTTTAATGGTTCATTTAGAGAATTATACACCTGTTGCCAATCGGGTGACATTCTTTACTTTATTTCAAGCAGGTATCAACTTGAATTACAAACAAAATTTAGTCAATAACTTTCAGGTAGGTGGATTGGTGAAAACCATCAGGAATCAAATCGTTTTTGCAGGTTTAGAAGAAACGACCCTTAGTACGCCCAGTGTGGCAACTTTTATGTTGGGATTGAATTATAGGATTGCAAAAAACACCTATGTCAGTTTAAAAACAAACGCCTTGGTCAACAATTTTATCAGCAAGGATAGAAAACTTAAATTCGATAATTGGTTAACGGGTCATGCCTTGACATTTGCGTATAATACGCCTATTGGACCCTTAGAATTTAGTTTGGCATACAGCGACCAAGCACAGAAGGTGCTTACTTATGTCAATTTTGGGATTGCTTTTTAAAAAACAGTATTAGGAATAGTGAAAAATAAATTGTTAAACTACATTTACAAGTTGTTGAAAATCAACATTTTGCAAATTAACCATTAACCATTCCCTAAGGCGATTTGAGCAAAATATCAATCATTTCCTCCGCACTGAATTTCGATTGTATGATCGAGTTATAAGCCACACGCCCTGTTTTGTCCACAATAAAGTAATTCGGCACACCTTGAATACGCAAGTTGATGCGCAGCAATCGGTTATCGTCTAAGCCTTGAATGCCTTTCATGGGGTGTTCTTTTAGGTATTCTTTCCAAGTGGGCGCATCAGAATCGGCAGAAATATACATGAAAACGACATCTTTATCGCTGTATTTATTGGCTAAACGTTGCGTGTATTCCATCGTCGGTTTGCAAGGGCTACACCAAGTTGCCCAAAAATTGAGCACAATAACTTTACCCACAAAATCTTGTTGGCGAATCGGATTTTTGTCAATATCATTAAATTCAAAAGGTGTAATGTATTCATTGATAACCATCCCCTTGAAAATCAACGGTTTACCTGTTGGGTCATAATCTTCTAAAGGAATATAGCCCGCTGCCGTATTAAATTCCAATTTGCGTTTGTCATCTTCAGGTGTAAATTTGATTTGTGGTTGCCCCCCCTCAGTATTAGTAGCTTCAACCTTCGGTTGAACGGGTTTCGTTTCAGCATTAACGACAGGTGGCGTCGTATTTTCAACTTTCGTTTCAACAGTTTTCGTTTCCGTGTTTACAACAGGCGGTGTTGTATTTTCAACTTTCGTTTCAACTGATTTCGTTTCAATGACAACGGCTGGGAAGGTTATGTTTTCAGTTTTTGTTTCAATAGGTTTAGGCGCCGTGTTTACAACAGGTGGAGGCGTATTTTCGATTCGCTTTTCAACATTTTTTTTGTCTTTTGCAATAGGTGCGTTGTAATCAACAACCACATCAGGAAAGTCCAAACTTGCGTTTTGTGGGCGCATTTTACTCAAATTTCTGGCATAATAAATACGGTCTCTCCAATACTCCTCAATATCACAACTCGGCGGAATATTCAAGCGATGCATGCCTTTTGTGCGGTCTTCAAAAGCCAAATCTTGGGTTTTGCGTAATATATCGTTGTAGTTGTTGTGATCCAGATTTTGTTCAATGTACTTTTTAACCCGCACATCTATAAGTTCCAGATTTTCATAAACACAGCTGTAGATAATATCTTTAGCTACGGTAAAAAACAAGACTTTTCCACTCAAATATTTATCAAAACCACAAAGAGGTTCATCTGGATGGAAACACAACCGATTGTGAACAATGCGCTCGACAACGGTTTTTTCATATATATCAACGGCTGATTGCGGTATCCAACCTGATTTACCACTATTCGTTTTTATTTTCAGGAAAATGTCTTCATAAGTTGCGTCCTCACCAACGTAAATAAATTTGTCATTTGTTGAAAGGTTCTGATAAATCGCTTCTTCATGGGGTGCTAACCACGACACGACGTCTTTTGACAAATAAGGCTCTTCAAACACACGTAAATTTTGATTTTTGGGCTTGACCACCTTAACAAAAACGTTTTTTTCTTCAATAACTTTCAAGGACTCATTATCTCCTAAACCGTTTTTACGCCCCAAATAACTCAGATACAAATCGAGATATTGGAGATAATATTCATTGTTCAAGGCTTTATGATAAATATTGTCGGTCTCTAAAGTGAAGTTAAAATAGCTATCGTCAATCAGTCGAATCGAATCTTTATTGTTCAAACCATGGGTTTTGACATACAGCATCAGTTCATAAGCCCGCCAATAATTGATGTCATTGGTCGCAAATTCAAGGAAATCATTTGTGAAGGTAGCTTTCTGTGCAAAGGGATAAGAGTCGTAAAAGCTGCGTTTTTGAAGGAAAACACTGTCAACATAAGCCAAATAAGCTTTCGAACCTTTTTCCATTCGGGCATTTTCTAAAGGACTTTCGTTGAGCCAGTCGGAGAAAGCTATTTGATTTTCAACTAAATAAGTGTTGTGGGCAGCCGCATTACCATCAAAAGAAACCGTGTTTAAAAGGTTATCACCCGAAAATCGCATTTTGAGCGTATCGCCCGGTGCCACATACAATTTGACAGCATTTTCACGGTAGGTACATAAAATTGCACGCGGTTCATCGAGTCTGACCCGTACTGAAAAAACGTTGTTTGTGTCCAATAGGGCTTCAAAACTGCCTTTTTCAAGCGAAAAATGATTGCGTTTGTATTCAAAACGGACAACACGAGACAGCGGCGAGTCAACCTTTCCAACGATAATCGCATCACTTTGAGCATTGCTCGAAGTAACGAAACAACAACAGGTTATTATCAATAATAGAGTTGTAAAGTGTTTTCTCAATAACACGGACATGGTTTCGGTATTTTGAAAAAAAACTGTGTGTGCGTTTTTTCTAGTAATAAGTTTTTGTTGCAAAAGGCTGTTTTTTGTAATGGCTCACTGACACTAATTTTACAAATTACACGAATTAGAATTATTGCATTTTACAAAATCTCAATTCGTGTAATTTGTGAAATTCGTGTTTCCTAAGTTAATATTCAAAAATTCCTTGTTTTGAATCAATTGTCAATGTTTCTTTCCCCTCAGTATTGTCCTTAACATAGCCAATAATTTGGGCATCAATATTAAACATTTTACCTACGGCAACCAAACTTTCAGCTATTTTTTCATCGCAATATATTTCTAAACGATGACCCATATTGAAAACTTGATACATTTCACGCCATTCAGTCGCGGATTCTGACTGTATCATTTGGAACAAAGGCGGCACATCGAAAAGGTTGTTTTTGACAATATGTTTGTTTTTCACAAATTTCAACACCTTAGTTTGACCGCCGCCTGTGTTGTGAATGATGCCATGAATTTTACCCCCCTCAGTATTTTCCAATATTTCCTTAAGCAAAGGCATATAAGTCCGTGTAGGAGATAAAAGCAGTTTTCCAACCGTAATAGATTGATTATTAACATCTAACGTGTCTGTTAGATTTTTATTTCCCGTATAAACAACCGATATAGGCGTTTCAGGCGCATAAGATTCAGGATATTTTGACCTATAAACCGCGCTTAATACATCATGCCGTGCCGAAGTTAAACCATTGCTGCCCATGCCACCGTTGTAAGTATCTTCATAAGTCGCCTGTCCAGAAGATGAAAAACCAACAATCACATCGCCCGCTTTTACATCATTGACGATTAACGCGCTGCGTTTCATACGTGCAAAAGCCGTATAACCAACATCTATCGTCCGAACAATATCACCGACATCCGCCGTTTCGCCACCTGCCAAGTGAATCGGAATACCGAATTCACGCATTTTGTCCGTAAATTCAACCGTGGCTTCTATCAATGTTTTAACCACATCTCCCGAAATGAGACTCTTGTTTCGACCAATCGTAGAAGATAAGATGATGTCATTGACACAGCCCACACAGGCCATATCGTCCAAATTCATCACAATTGAGTCCTGAACAATACCTTTCCAGACCGACAAGTCGCCAGTTTCACGCCAGTACATATACGCAAGGCTCGTCTTAGTACCAGCCGTATCAGCGTGCATGATATTGCAATAATCAGGGTCTCCCGCAGCAAAATCGGGTAGGATTTTACAAAAAGCGGTTGGGTACAAACCTTTATCAAGGTTTTGAATGGCGTTGTGAACGTCCGTTTTATTGGCTGAAACGCCCCGAAGTGCGTATTTTTGAGCGTCTGCTTGCATATTTTTAAATTTTCGCAAAGGTATTTATTTCTAAAAATACCCCCTCAGTATTCTGTTGTAAATTTTAAACTTCATTGGATTAAAAATCTTTTTGAACAAATGTACCTACTTTCAAGTTAAGCATTTACCTTTGCTTATGACGAATAAATCTAAATAACAGGTTTTCTCTCGTATTAAAATAAACAGCAGTAATAATATGGAACGGCAGACAATGAATCATCTTGAAATACTATCGAAATTAAAAGTCGGTGCTTGTGGCACAATTCGCCAATTCACCAATGACCAGATGGCAAGTAAACTGCTTTCTATGGGTATTTTGCCAGGCAAGATTCTGAAACTTGTCCGCCGCGCACCCTTTGGCGGTGGTCTTTATATTAAAGTTGGAGACAATAATATAGCTGTACGTGATATTGAAGCACAGAATATTTTGATTGAAATTCTATGAATCGCACAAAAACCTTTACGTTAGCCCTAGTCGGCAACCCTAATGCAGGCAAATCCTCTGTTTTCAATCAGTTGACAGGTTTAAGGCAAAAGGTGGGTAATTTCCCTGGAGTTACGGTAGATAAAAAAATTGGGATTTCAGCTCTATCTGACGGCTCTGAAATAACAATTGTTGATTTACCAGGTACTTATAGCCTCTATCCAAATTCACAAGATGAGCGCATAGTGCTCAATATTTTATCAAATCCCAGCGATAATGACTATCCTGATGCCATTATTTATGTGGCTGATTTGACCAATTTGGAGCGACATCTGCTCCTTTTTACACAACTCAAAGACCTTAATATTCCCCTCATTTTGTGCATTGGCATGATTGATATTGCTGCCGAACAAAACGTTTTTATTGACCGCGAAACCCTAGCCGAATCGCTCAATGTCGCCGTTATCAGTGTCAACGGACGTACAGGCGAAGGCATAAAAGCGTTGAAAGAGGAAGTTATGCGGCTCAAAACCAAACCGCCACCCCCTCAGTATAAAATGTTTTTTCAGCCCAATCAAATAGAATTAAAAGCGGCTGAACAGATACGGTTGTACTTACCAAAGGTTGAAAATACTTATCAAGCCATCCTGTGGGCGCACCATTATGAGCGGTTACCTTTTTTATCCACATTTGAAAAAGTAACGGTTCAACAAGTCGTCGAAACGCATAAATTTGAAGATTTACGCCTTCAAATCGTCGAAACACTGCAACGTTTTGACCGTCTTCAACCCATTTTGCGCCATGTTTTTGTAAAACCTGTGAGTGATAAAGTCAGTCTAACAGACCGTATTGACCGTATTGTCACCCATGCTGTGGCGGGTCCTATCATCTTTTTCGCCGTTTTATTTCTTATTTTTCAATCCATATTTGCCTTTGCCAGCTTACCGATGGATGGCATAGAGAAGCTATTTTTGGAAACAAACAACTTTTTAAAAGCTATTTTACCCCAAAGTTTGTTGACGGATTTATTGACCGACGGTATTTTGGCAGGTTTAAGTGGTGTTTTGGTGTTCATTCCACAAATAGCCATCTTGTTTTTTCTTATATCCCTGTTGGAAGAAGTTGGATACATGGCGCGAACGGTTTATATATTTGACCGCATCATGCAAAAAGTCGGCTTAAACGGGCGCAGCATCGTCTCCCTCGTTTCGGGCGGCGCGTGTGCGATTCCTGCCATTATGTCCACCCGCACCATTTCAAATTGGAAAGAGCGGCTCATCACTATACTTGTCACGCCGCTAATCAGTTGTTCGGCGCGGATTCCTGTTTATGCACTGCTTGTCGGTTTTGTCGTGCCAAACGAAAATTGGTACATTTTCAATAAACAAGGCTTGGTTTTCACAAGTCTTTACCTTTTGAGCATCGTTTCTGCTTTGGCTGCTGCTTTTGTTTTTAAAAAAATCATAAAAACGACTGAAAGCACTTTCCTCGCCATCGAATTACCTGAATATCGCTTACCTCATTGGCGCAATGTGGGCTTTACCGTTTATGAAAAAGTCAAATCTTTTGTCCTCGAAGCGGGTAAAATCATCATGATTGTGTCCATTGTCTTGTGGTTTTTAGCATCTTTTTCGCCCATAAAAAACATCGAAGAGACTCTTGAAACAGAAACGACAACCATGGCAACGGCTAAAAATTGGACGGAACAAGAAAAAAACGACCATTTCTCTGCACGAAAATTAGAAACCTCTTATGCAGGTTATCTAGGAAAAGCCATCGAACCGATGATTGCGCCATTGGGTTTTGATTGGAAAATTGGCATTGCATTGATTTCTTCCTTTGCTGCCCGTGAAGTTTTCGTCGGCACAATGGCGACTATTTACAGCATCGGTTCAGCAGGGGAAGAGGACACAATGGGGATTCGGTCGCACATGAAGGAGGAAATGAGACCCGACGGCACACCGCTATATTCGATGGCAACCGCTTTGTCGCTCCTCATATTTTATGTTTTTGCCTTGCAATGTATGAGTACACTTGCAGTTGTGAAAAGGGAAACAAAGACTTGGAAATGGCCCATCATACAGTTTTTGTTTATGGGTGCAATGGCGTATATTGGCAGTTGGATAGTGTTTAATATATTCAATTAAGAAATAGTGAAAAACAAATCACTTTATAAAACTATTGATAATCAATGTTTTGCAAATTCACCATTCACCATTCACCATTCACCATTCACCATTCACCATTCACCATTCACCATTCACCATTCACCATTCACCATTCACCATTCACCATTCACCACTCACCATTCACCATTACTTAAACGACTTTAGTCAGCACTTCTACAATCGTATAATACTCATCATCAGACAGCGAGTAAATGCTGTTTTTGCCGTCTCTTTTAACGTCAACAATGTCTTGATTTTTTAAAATGCGCAAGTGGTGAGAAGCAATAGCTTGTTCAATATCAAGTTGCTCAAATATTTCAGTCACGGTCATCTGTTTCTTTTTATGCAACATATCAATGATAGCTATGCGGATAGGATGCGCTATAGCACGAAGTGTTTCTGTACTTGTTTCAAGAAAATTAATATTGAAATGTGTCTTCATAAATTAGTTTGATATAATGACACATATAGATTTCTAAGTGTGAATTATAGATATAGATTTCTACACATGTCCGTATTAATGGCTTTTTTACAAGCAAAAAAAGAAAAAAAAGCAATTTTGACTTGCTAATACGAAAGTATAACTTTTGATTTAAAAAAACAATACATATAGATTATTAAATTCTTTCTATTTGTTTAATCTCTATAATTGGCGGTTTTTCATCAAAATACTGAGGGGGTATGTTGCACAAATTATGTGCAACATACCCCCTCAGTATTTTGATATCATTTCAAGAATTGTTACGTATTCTTTTCTTCAAACTTATCAATAACAGATTGAATATAGTCAGGTGTAAGGTCTGTAATATCGGAAATTTGATGAGCAGTCCATCCTGTTTTTTTATAAATATTCAAAACTAAGATTTCTTCAGCCTCTTGCCGACCTTCTTGCCGACCGATTAGATGGCCTTCTTTTTTTAGTTCTGCGAGAAAACGTTCTGTAGCAACCATGTCTTCTGAATTTGATGTTTTACTTTTAATTTTAATTAATTGTTGACGAATTTCTTCGTTGGAAACACCGCCTGTTATTGCTGACAAATATAAACCAAATGCGTGAATAAAAAAATCAGTTTCGTCAGTCTCATAATTTTTATAATTCAACAACCACAATTCTGCAAAATGTCTTTTGAGGTAGGCTTTATCCCAATGATGCTTAAAGGCAGTAAATATTTTTCTTAGAAATCGTGTTTGAAATGTTTGAATGACGCTGTCAGGATAACCTGGAATGTTCGTCAAAATGAACTCGGAAATAGGCAGGAAATCTATGAAATCATCATCGATATCACTAAAATAGCTCACAAATGGCTCAATAAACGCCCAACTTTCTTTGCCATGATAGACCATAACTGGAATGACTTGAATCAAAGGTTCATTCGGATTTGCTTGGTCTTAGAGGCGATATGCGCCAAATTGATACTCACCCAATTGTATATGTGGACGTTTGGGCTTATAGCTTTTATGCTCAAAAAGCAATGAAATCAAAATCATTCGATCTGTTTTGAGCCGACAACGCCAAACTAACTTTGAACCATTTATCATGGGGATTATTTAGTTCTACAGAATCCGTTTGGTCTTCTTTTTTATTTTGAAACTTAGCCATTGGGAGGATTTTAGTTATCAATTGATATTATTTCATCTTAGAATATTTTTAGTTTATGTATTTGATAATCAGTGAATTAAAACTGAAAATAAATAAATGCACTCGCAGAAAATGTTCCGAAAAACGCTACCAACAACACCAATGTTGCAAATGCTGCTACACGGAAAACAGGGTTTTCAACGGCAAGGGTTTGTAAGTTTTTCACATTGTTGTTCAATATTTCAGCAGTAAGTAATATGGCAATCAATATGACCGCTTTGATGACGAGAAATTTGTCTAAAACCGTATGCCAGCTAAAACCTTCAAGACTTGTAATTTTTGAAATGACTTGTTTGGCTGTGGCAAAATCCTTTGCACGAAAGAATATCCAAGCAAAACAAGTGAAAAAATAGACGATGGCTACACTATACATAGAGACAAGCCACTTAGGGAAATGCAATTTTTGCTCGATTTTACTGAGGGGGGCTGTGATAAGTCTTTGTACCACCAAATACGAGCCGTGGAGGAAGCCCCAAAAGATAAACGCCCAACTTGCACCATGCCACAAGCCGCCAATGACCATCGTGAGCATCAGATTGCGATAAGTCATAAACGTGCCGCCGCGGTTGCCGCCGAGCGTAATATAGAGATAATCACGCAGCCATGAAGACAGGGAAATATGCCAACGCGTCCAAAATTCTGAAAAGTTTTTTGAAAAATAAGGCGTTCTAAAGTTCCAAGGGAAGTCAAAACCCAGCATTTGAGCCAAGCCACAAGCAATATTTGAGTAGCCCGAAAAATCGCAATATATTTGAAAAGAGTATAAAATAACACCAATCAAGCACGACAATGAGCTAAAATTGCCTGGCAATGAAAAGATTTGGTCAACAAAAGGCGCAACGGAGTCCGCAATCGCTACTTTTTTGAAAAAGCCCCACAGCACCTGTGCAAACCCCTCAGTAAATCGCGCCGAACGAAATCGCCTGTCACCGCTTTGAAATTGGGGTAAAAACTGCTTCGCTCTGACTATCGGACCTGCTACAAGTTGTGGAAAAAACGAAACAAAGGTCGCATAACGGAAAAAATCACGCTCGGCTCTGATCTCTTTTCTAAACACGTCTATCGTATAACTCATAGATTGGAATGTATAGAACGAAATACCTATCGGCAAAATGATGTGCAGTGTATGCCAATTGGGTTGCATGCCAACTGAAGTCATTACTTTGACAAACGATTCTGCGAAGAAGTTGAAGTATTTAAAAAAGCCCAAAAAGCCCAAGTTTGCTAATACCGAAATGAAGACAAGTCGCTTCTTTTTCGCCATTTCATTTTCCGCATTTTCAATCAAAATACCTAAAGTAAAGTCCAAAACTGTCGTAAAGGCCACGATGCCTAAGAAACGCCAATCCCACCAACCATAAAAAATATAAGAAGCGATGAGGCAGACCCACATACGCGCACGACCTTTGAGCATCCAATAGGTTGGAAAAAACAGGAATATAAAAATGGTAAATACAATGCTATTGAAAACCATAGTATGATTGATTAATGATTATTGCTGGTTGATTGTTTTTGATACAACTTATTGATTATCAAGCCTTATTGACGGGGTGATTTTAAATCACCCCGTCAATTGAAGCACTTATTTTACTGGAAATAAGGTTGTAAAATGTCCTTAAAAAGCAAATAGCCTTCACCGTTTAAATGAATGCCATCGAGTGAAAATTCAGTACGCAATGACCCCTCAGTATTTTTGAACTTTGAATTGAGGTCAATAAAAGTTGCATGATGCTTTTTAGCTATTTGCTCAATCGCTTTATTGAGCGTATCAATGTCTTCATTTTTCATGCCATTCCGCCGCAAGTCGGTGTGAATTGGGAGAATGCTTTCTAAATACAGTTGTGTCGTAGGCGTTTCTGTGACGAGACGAGACACTATTTTTTCATAAAAATCTTGAATTTGAGGGAGGGTGAGAAACATTAAATCATTGACACCGATCAGTAGAAAGACTTTTTTCGGTTTTGCTGCGATGATAGGGTCGAGGCGTTCTAAAATGTCTCCAGTGCCGTCGGCAATGACACCTCGATTGATGATGTCAGGGTTTTGCATCAATTCTGCCCATTCACATTCAGCAGTTATGGAATTGCCGAGCATGATGATTTTTCCTTGTGTAATCGGTAGAGTATTCAAATGACTGGTTTTACTTTTTTTTAAACTCACAATACCGTTGCCACGATATTTGACCAATTGTAAGAGATAGCGAGGGCTGCCTATTTTTACCAAAGCAAATAATAAGCAGCCCAAACAAAAAGCATTGAAAAACAAAGAAATACGCAGTAGGTTTTTCATCCTTTCAAAACATCTTCTATTGAAACAGTTACTTTATGCTCTGAATGTTTAAAGTTCTTATTAGGATTAGCCATCTTGAACAAAGCCGTAGATTGTTTAAAAACAAAGGTCGGAATCGCTAAAAGAGAATCGTAAACGGCTCTCGGTGCATTTGATAAAGACAATGTCCAAAAAATATTGGCAACAAAAACCAATCCGCAGACTGCCATTAAAGCAGATATTTCCCAACTGATAAACAGACCTAAGAGGAAAATGAGACCTGATAATCCAACCATGATGAACAAAGGCGGCGCCACGGTGATGAGTCCGAAGAAAAACATATTCCAATTGGCGGTCAAAAGACCTTTCGCTACAAAACCTGTTGAGTTTGGTAGATTTTGAAAATAAGAGAACAACCAACGGCTGCGTTGTGTCTCCACTTGTGATCCTGTGGTTACTTTTTCATCATAACAAACCGCTTCTTTTTCATAAATGATTTGTTCTTTCGCTCTAATGATGTGATTTTGGAGGATTTTATCCTCTTGCATCATTTTTTTCCACAGGTGTTGACCTTCTTGAATTTCTTTACCATACAAATATGAGTTATATAAATTTTGCTCAACAGCCATACCGCTACCTGAAATGACGGTTGAACTGCCCAAACGTGGAGGCAAAAAACGCTCGATGTAGTTTTTGTAAAACTCACCTAATGAGTCTGCAGCCGCCAGTCTGTTATCCAAATTTTTAGCAGTGCGTTGCCCTTGAATGGCTTTATAGCCCTGATTTGCTCGTTGGTTGATTTGCTCTAAAAAGAAAGGGTTTGCCAAATTGTCGGCATCCCAAATAACTGTATAGTCATGTCGGCGAATGAAACGTTCGGTCGCATAAATGATGGATTTTACCTTCAAGTTCAGAGCTGTTTCGGGGGTCAAGACAGTCAGTTTTTCATGAGAAACTTGCCAATTTGACACATCAGCATTGTCTGCAACCAAGTAAATATGGTGATTTCTGTGGGTTTGAGCGATAAGTGACTGTACCAAAGATTTTGCAATATCAACATTACCATAAGCTGTAATGATATTGGCATAGTCGTAATGTTTCATTATACGACCCCTCAGTATAGCCGATGAATTGTCTCTGGTAAACAATCCTGCTACCGTTGTCAAAAAAGGAAGGACTAAAAAGAAGGCAAGGATGCCTGCAATGCCATAAAAGGCATACATAATAATGGTTGTCATAGCGTGTTTGTTAAGTGTGTGTTCGTAAATTTGTGAAATTCGTGTCGGTAAAGTTCTTTAATTTTTCGATTTGGTTTTTATATTCCAAAAAATGGCTTTCAAAAATGCTTGGACGTGGTCAAACTGACCCCTCAGTAAAAATAGTAAAATATTCTTTGGTATCGTTACAAATGTTAAAAATATGGAAAACCCGACGAAAGACAAACCTTTAAAATTGCGCCGCATAAAATAAATGCGGTTGCGATTCAAATAATAGGTTTTCATAGTTGACATCGTTCCGACAGTTGCCGATTCTTTATGATAAATCTTTGCGCGCGGTTCTACCAAAATCTCAAAACCTGATTGTCGTATGCGTTCACACCAATCCAATTCTTCGTAGTATAGAAAAAAATCTTCAAACATAACGCCTGTTTTTTCAAGTACTTCTCGTCGAATCATCATAGCTGCACCGTGTCCATAGGCTGTCTTTTGTGGTTTTGAAAACTGCCCTTTATCTAACTGTTTTTCACCTATAGTGGTATTTCGAGCTGTCAAAGGATGCACTTGTGTCATGCCAGCATATTGTATCAAATCAATTTCGACGGACTTAGATTCATTAAAATAACAAATCATAGGCGACACCATACCCACTTTTGGGTGATTGTTAAATGTCAAAATCAAACGGTCGAGACACCCCTCAGTAATTTCGGCATCGTTGTTCACAAAAAACAAATAATCGCCTTTTGCTAGCCGAACAGCTAAATTGTTGCCACCTGCAAAACCTAAGTTTTGTTCTGACCGAATGAAATGCACTTCGGGGTAGTGCTGTGTTAAAAAAGTTTGAGGGTTCTCGTGGGAGGCATTGTCAACGACAAAAATTTCGAGATTCGAGTAGGTTAACTGACGGATTGAATTTAACAGTTCGATTGTTAAATCCAATCCGTTATAGTTAACTGTTATGAGGGAAATAAGCGGCTGTTTTGTTAAAATAGGTCGTTTATCTGAATTTTGTACTTCGTAAATCATTGATAACTTAAATGTTATACATCTTCTTTTTGAATGATTGCAAAAGGCGTTTTTAGCATAATTTTCAAATCATACCAAAACGAATGGTTCTTTGCATAAGTCACATCAAGCTGAATACGTTCCTCGGAAGACATTTCGCCATGTCCGCGTTTGGTAATTTGCCACAGACCAGTCATGCCTGCGGGAGCAATAAACCGAAAAGCCCAATCATCTTTTGTCAATTGTTCAGCTTCGTAAAGGGGTAACGGACGGTTACCAACAAGGGACATGTCACCCAACAGGACGTTGAACAACTGTGGTAGCTCATCAATACTCGTTTTGCGAATGAAGCGACCTACGCGTGTGATGCGTGGGTCATTCTTAATTTTCATAAACGCCGCATCGTCTTCCTTATATTGATTCATATCTTGCATTTCGTTCAACCGTTTGTCGGCATCTCGGTACATAGAACGAAACTTAAAAAAATCGAAAACGCGATAACCCGATCCACTTCGCTTAGAACGGTAAATGATAGGACCTCGAGATTCGATAAAAATCAAAATAGATGTGAGTAAAAATATTGGACTAAATACAAAAATCGCTATTATAGAACCAAAAATGTCTATTAATCGTTTAAAAGGCGACATTTTGACTGCTAAATCATCTGAAGCATCGTTAAAGGCTTCATCTAAATGAGATTTGTGATGATGTAAAAAATCCATACGTTCTCTTAGCCTTTGGCAATCTATGGGCATTTGATAACAATCATCAACACCTGCTTTTAAGGCACTACTCAATTCCGATACTTCCTTTTGACGTGTGATAACAAGAATTGGAACGCTTGAAGTGAGCAAGTTTTTTCTAAAAGAACGAACAAAATGAAAGTCGTTTTGAGCCAATAAATTGAAATCAGCTATTATGCCATAGGGAACATCTTGCTCCTTTGAAATAGACAATAACCGATTTAGATGTACTTCTACATTCGCACCTATAACATTACGTACATCAAAATCTGAGAGAGGTGAAGTAAATTCCGCTGTTGTGCAAGGGGCATTGAGTAGATAAAGCTCTCTTGATTTAGTTAGGCTAAGAGTTGGTAGAGTTTGAGTCATATTAAGTTTGTTCGCGTTTCGGTAAAAAATTATAAGTTTGTTGAATTTGTATAATACGTTGTTTGTTCAGGAATAAATCAATAATTCTGTTTTACAAATAATTGAGAATCAGCTCGTTGTATTATGGTAATGAAATTATTCTTATTGAACAGACGATATCTTTTGATTATTTGAAATAATCGT
The DNA here is from genome assembly GCA_043772905.1 of Saprospiraceae bacterium. GTDB lineage: Bacteria > Bacteroidota > Bacteroidia > Chitinophagales > Saprospiraceae > JAAFJT01. Next base: position 21,692 of record JAYVFS010000345.1, read on the forward strand.
TTTCACTTTCTCATAAAGCAAAGTTGGATTGAATGGTTTGGGGATGAAATCCAAAATACCGAGGTCAAAAAGTTCAGCATTTTCATTGGCATCGTTGTTGCCCGAAACGGCTAAAACGGGTATTTGGTTGAACATCCCGCTTGACCTTAATTGACGAAGAAAACCAATACCATTTAAACGAGGCATTTGCATATCCAAAATAATAAGGTCGGGGAAGTTGCCGGCTGAAAGCCAAGCTAAACCCTCTAAGCCATCTCGTTTAGTGACAACGTTAAATTGTTTTTTAAAGGTTAGTCCTAGCAGTAGCCGTACAGCATCATGGTCTTCAATAATTAGAATATTTGCTTTACGCATAGTTCGTTCATAGTTTGTAATTGCGAAAAATGCTTTGTTTTTTATCAAAGCGTGGTTTTATAGCGTAATATTATTTAACTGAAAACGTACAATATAAAAACTACCTTTGGATACATGGTTATTTCACAAGATTGTTGTTAGAAACGATTTACTAGAAAAAGTTGATATTTTTTAAAAATACAAGAAATAACTCTTTGTTATCAGTAAA
>JAYVFS010000346.1:0-22223 GCA_043772905.1 Saprospiraceae bacterium
AAAATAAATTCAATTATAATTCAACACTATATAAATATCAATTTAATTAAATTTGATAAATCAGCAAAATAAAAAATCATGTGGGCAATGTCGGTTAAATGAGTTATAGCCCTTGACAGGTTCAAAACCTACAAGAGTTAGTGCAACAAAAGACATTGAGATGTGGTGATTTGAGTAAATATGGTGTTCATCAGAAGCCTTACTATGAGTGTTGATGAACCCGTCGCTCATAGTAAGGTTTCAAAAATAGATGACTCGTATGGATAACTCAAACATGGGTTTTCATGATTTTTAAGCATTAAGGCTATACTATTGTTTTTTGATAGAACAAAATTAACGAAACTTTTACTGCCGTACAATCGCACAATAGTATTATTTTAAACACTCTGCCAAACTGTTTTCTCATACAAATTGACTATTTCAAACTGCTTTCATACCACAAAATAATGAGGGGTCAATGTTTACTCATAAAACCAATCTAACTGCAATAGACCCGCTTTTGTCCAAGATAATTAAGTTGTGTACTTGGTGCTTTTCTTTCATTTTGAATTGTTGTTGAGTGCTGAATAGTTACGTTAAATCACAAGATAAATAATGTTGATAAAAGAGACTTTGCAGACTGAAAGCATTTAATAAATTCCTCCTTTGTCAAACTATCCACGACATATTGTTCTTCGTCAATTCGGTGAAAATGAACATTCGCAATATGACTTATTTTGTCGTAGGGTAGTTCAATGTATTCATTCTCATATTCAATGACAAGGATATCAGATTTAGGTAAAAATTGTTCGCCATTTGGATACAAAACGATAATATCTTTTACAGCTCCTGTTTCTTTGTATTTTACTTGCATCACATGAGGCATCGTATATTTATTCTGATCAAAGAATTGTGTCTTACAAATTTTTTCTACCAAACTGTTGTAATAAGCTTGTACAGAACTTTTATCAAGTGACGCATGAATTTTAGGTCCAATAAAGTAGGTCATATAACAGCAGTCTATAGCTACTATTTGCCCTTTTTGACCAATATTATCTAATAACAAAGGCACGCCTAATAGTTTTTCCTTGTCAATCCATTCTTCATTGTAATGCGTTTTAAACATTTTTAAGCCCATACTCGTTTCGCTATCCTCTGGAATAATGTCTGAATGGGTCATAATAGAGATTGTTTCAGCGATATTAAGGGCTAATCGAAAATCTGTTTCACTTGACAAGACATTAATGCCAACGACATATTCAGCATTTGAATAGTATAAAATGACACCTCGGGTTGATTCATGAGGAATAAATACTTTACAGATATTGCTGTCAATAGGCTCACTAAGCTCGTCGGGTTCGCTTAATTCAACGTTTTGAAACGCTAAGTTTGACATTAATTCTTTGTATGTCAATTGCTTATTAGTTTTGATTCTATGATAAAAACTCATTTTGATTTTAAAATTAAAAATGTTAAAGTCTAAAAGGCATTGTCATTCACATGTTATACATTTGAGCGTATTTGGCGAACAGTTCGCAGGGGTTGACGTGCAACCAATACAAATACCGTTTGGCTCTAACAAACAATTCAATTCATTTTGCCGAAAATCATTCGGCTGATTAATTTCCTTGAGGCAACTCCGTGCCGCAAAATTGATTTTAGCATTCTTATCGCCAACGAATGTATTGCCCACGATGCGGACTTCACTCATGCACGGTTCAAACCAAAAACCATAGTTTCGGACATAGCCCAATTGATTGTTTTTGATGGTGACACGACTGTATTTGTTTTTATTCGCCGCATCGGTGAAACCAATATTGGCAAAAAGAACGGCTGCCATTTTGAAAACAGGCGCGTCCGTATTCGCGCAAGTACCTTGAATATTATTGTTTTCGATACGAATATTGTCCAAATTGGCTTTATTCGTCTTTTGTTCCAAACCCAAATACACGCCCGAATTGAAAGAACCGAAGACCGTATTGTGGTGTATAAATACATTTTTCACCGTTTGTCCCACCGCACTCACCGTTAATGCACCGTTGGCATTGCGAATCATTTGACCTGTTGTTCTGTTCAAATAAGGAATTTTACCATTTTGAAGAAGCTTATTTTGCCACACTTCAACATTTGAGGTGCTTAAATCGCCGTGCAGTTTTGCCGCTTGTATGTTGATACCGAGATGTTTTCTAATTTTATTGCCATACACTTTGGCATTATTGGACAATATGCCAATCGCACTACCGATTGCTCGTCCTGCTTTGCCCGAAATCACCAAACTATTCGCTTGCATTTGCGGCCATACTGAGGGGTCAATATAATCTCTGATTCGTGAGGCTTCATTGGCTTCTAAATTGTTGATTTGGTTGTTAAAAACGGTAGCCGTATCATCGGCAATGGCTGGAAAATCGCGGTGTTGACAAAAAATACCTTCACCGACATTTTCAAGCAGATTATAAAATATATTCGTTTTCATACAGCCATTCGTTTGTATCGCATCGCCGTTGTGTACGCCTTGACCCACATCGAGGATATAGTTGTGGTGTATATCGCTATTTTGGCATTGTACCAAAACCAAACACGCTATGCCCGCATTCATAAAAGCACAGTTTTTGATATTTAAACCTTTCACCAAAGCAAAATTGACCAAATTCGTTTCCATATATGAAGCGTCTATTTGGTTGCGATTGCCTCGATAGTTGCCATCAAAAACCATATTTTCAACCGTTATATTTTCTGCATTTTCACCACCGAGAAGCATCTGTTCCGCTAAAGCTGCTCGAAAAGCCCCCGCAGGTTGTGCTTGAATCGAATTGTCTTTTATTTTTAGAACAGATAAACCTTTTAACCCATTCTTTTCTCCTCTAACAGACATATTGGACTTCAAAACAAACATTTCCTTAGTTACCGAAGGGTCAATCAAGTAAATCCCTCGCGGAAAATACACACAGCGTTTTGATACAGAAGCTGCGGCATCTGTAAAGGCTTTGCGGATAGCGTCGGTGTCGTCTGTTGTGCCGTTCCCCTTTGCGTTGTAAGGTGCGTCTTTTACACTCACACAATCGGGTGGATTGATACGGTTTGCTTCCTCAACTCCTGTATTTGTTGAAAATACTGAGGGGGGGGTTTGAATACGACCTAAGCTGAGAAATATGGTAAAGAGAATGAGTAATTTGTTCATAATTTGAATTTTAGGACATTTTATAATGGCATAACCCGCTTGATGGATAAATGAACCAAATCTTATAAACAATTAAGCTCTGCATTAGCTTTACGTTCTAATAATTGTTTCTTCTCTGTTTGTAACCTTTGATAAGTGCTATCATTTTCACGCACTCCTTTAGGTAATTCTCGTACTGTAATTTTCTTTGGGATTGGCTTGTCATTTATTGTCGGTTTAATTATTATAGTTTTAGTTACATCTACACCTTTAGTATCTAATAAAAATTTGTCATATTTGGTTATTTCAGCCTCTTTAAGGCTTAATTGTTGTGTCAAAATACCTATTTCATCACATTCAGGTGTCCTTTCCATCAAAGAACCACTTACTGTTTTAACATTAACAGTAACAGAGCCTCTATCTTCACTAATTGGCAATGTTTCAATAACTATATAGCCAATTATTTTTCCAGAGGCTAATTTTTTAACTCTATCAAAACTCACTGTAAATGACTTTTTATTATCCAAATACTGTTTTTCAACTTCTAATATCTTTTTACCATTCCAATTAAGTGAAATGGATTGCTTATCTACACTTTGAATATTAGGCATAGGTGTATCATAGGAAGTACCAGAAACAATTATTTTTTTGGAAATATTGGGGTCTATTAAATTGAAGGCAATATAATACGACATAGGCAGATTTTTACCAGATGCAGAGACTTGAGTAGCATCTGATTTATCAAAATAACCAGTACCATCAACTACAGAAGTTAGGTTTAATGTATTAGCGTTATCTACAAACCAGAATTGATTAATAGGATGAATTTCATTGTTATCATGTTTTTTTGCGATAGGGGTGCTTGCCATTTTATCAAGCATCCATGAACCATGCACACAGACATTTTGGTTTATTTCTTGCTTAACTGGACCGTATTCGTCATCAAAAATTGGATTAGTCGTAGAGTATTTATCTTGATATCTCCTATTAGGGTCAAGAACAGCTCTATCTAAATCTTTAACACTTACTTCTCCTTCGATTTCAGTGTAACGTTTTTCAGTATTCCACCTGTTGTTTAATGTATATTGAAAAGGAGCCGAGGGAATAATATGAAAACAATAATCTCTATCTTTAGTAGCCCATGTATGTTTTAAATCAGAAACTTCATTATACCTTACAAGTGAGCCGCAAACTGTTATCTTATCTGGTCCCACTGGATACCAAGCATCAATTACGCCTACAATTGTTTTTTTCTTATATTTATATGTCCTTTCATTGGGTTGATTATGGTTATAATAAAAGGGTTTCGTTGTTCCTCCTCCCAAAATACCAACGCCTAATTGATACGTTTTAATTTTATTGAATTGGTCAATGTCAGTTTGTGTAGCCATAAGGGCAGTATTCAAATCTGGTTGCGCCCAAATCCATACATTAAATAAAAAGTAGCATACTACAATAGTGGAGAGTTTTTTCATTGTTATATTATTTAAACGTTAATATGCCTACTCTATCCGCTTTTCGGCTACCGCGTTTGTTCTTAATTTGCTTATTAGTGCCCCTAAGCGCGTATAGGTGACTGTTCGTTTTGTTTTTTTTAAAAAAATACTGAGGGGGCTAACAAGCGTATTTGCAAACGCTTGTTAGCAGACAAAGAATAAAAGAACGAGGATTAACCCCGTCGGAAATTCCCCGCGCTGTTCGTGTACTTGACTTGAATAGCGACTTGGACTTCCGTCAGATTTGAAAAATCAATGCCTTGTTGCTGAACTTCAGCAGGTGTTACAGAGAGTTCGTAGTTACTGAAAACTGCCCTGTCCCTCATTGCCAAGGTTTGGAAATTGATAGATTCTGGCAAAGCTGTTGTATTGGCATCTGGAATATTATCTGTCCTGCCTTCCAATATGGTTTTCTTGATACTGCTATCAAAAACACGTTGCTGTAAGTGTCCAGACTGATACAATTTGGCATTAAATGCTTTAAAGTTGGTCATTTTCGCGCCAATATATGCCACTTTAATGCCTTCGATAAGCGCAAATTTTTTATCCAAAAGAGTTGGATTATCCGTTTTAACATCGAACAGCAAAGCTGCACTTGGATTGGCTTTCAAGTGGTCGATGTCATCGCCTTTGAAAGACTTACGAATAATATGCGTCGTCCAATTTTGAAGGGCTGTAAAATTCAAATATTCTTCTTTCAAGCGAATAGTCGAAGCAAATTCAGCCCAAGAGCGATTGAAGGCAGTACTCAATGCTTCTGCCGATAACTTGTCTTGGAAATAATTCATATTTTCAAACAAGTCAGGATGCGGATGACCAATATCGAAACGAACGGTTGAAGACAAATCTTTAAATTGTAAAATCTCAAGGCTTCTGGCAGTGAAAAAGACAAATTTTGTCAAAATATTCATGTAATGCGTTGCCCGACCGAGCATAAAAGAAAATTCTTTAAGCATGGTCTGTGGATTGACTTGTGCAAGCGCATTATTGATTTGAGTCGCTGCTTTTTGGAACTCTGCCTTTTGTGCTTCTGCGACTTTTTTATCTAAGTCCAAGTAAGCTAAGTCTTTTTTCAAAGTTGCCACTTGGAGCATATTTTCTGCTTTTTCATTCATCAAGCGGTTCAGTTCCTTATCGCCCGTATCTATGTTTTTAATTGAATTAGCCATCTGTTCAATATTAAAAACCAGTTTTTTGCCAGCAATCTCTATCTTTTTTCTGTCCGCGTTGAAGTTTTGAGCCGCTTCCTTCACAGTAAAAGCATTCTCGCCCAAAGACAATTCTGATAATGGCTTATCGCCTTTTATCTCTCCTTTCTTAAAAATACCTACTTCATCTTTGAGGTCTTTGAAACTATCAAGTGTATCAAGCGTTTCAAAAAAACCAACGCCGCCCTCAATTACAGTGGCGAAACTATTAAAAGCACCTATTAAACTCGCACCTCCTGTATAAATAGCAGACACGACCCCAACAACTGCCCCAACCGTTGTGATAAAATCACCAAAAGAAAACGGCTGATTAGCAATGGCTTGTTTGCGATTTTCAATATCTCCGCTGAGTCTGCTGTCTTTTTGAACCCGACTGGTGATTTCGCCCTGTTTTTTGATGATTTCGGGCATGATTTTTTGCTGAATCAAAATATCTTGATTGTTTGCAAATGCTAAAATACTACCGCGTTCCGCCTCTAAAACGGACTTAAAACCCTCAAGCGTCAAGGCATTAGTTAGGTAGTTTGTTGCCTGTTTGTGAATGGAATCCACCATCGGATAAAACTGCGTATAAGCGTCTTGAAACTCCCCTACTTTAGGATTGACATCTATATTCCATGAAAAACCAATGGGCGAATGACCATAGTAAATCCGCGTTTTCAATTGTTGGGCTATCGGATTAGTTGGATTTAAAGACAAAGCAGCCAACACTTGTCTGACGGCGTGGCGATTACGCAAAAAACCATCTTTCAAGATTGGATCAGGGTGTGGCGTTGGGTCGTTGACTGTTCTGTAATAATAGTCAGCCAATCTTACCCGATAATTACTCCAATTCGGGGTTTTAGTATGGGTTGTTATATACCAATCAGCCGCACTTTGTTGTTTTACATCTTTTATGCCATTCGTACCATTTGTACCTGTGGTGCCGCTTTGACCCGTTGCTTGTGCTGTCCGAAGGCAATCAAAAGAAAATTCCCAAACCCATGTACTCCCTACTGTCTTTTTAAATTTCTTCGGATTGGCTTTGTCGTATTCCGCACAATAAGTGCCGCCATTGCCGCCCTTACCACCTACACCACCTCTGCCACCCGCTGAGTTGATAACTGTGTTATTGGATTCTACGAAGAAAATATACACATTCCCACCGTTGCCACCATTTGCACCGTTTTGACCACGACCAGGTGCGTCAAATTTATCGGGTATGCCAGATCGCGTACCATCGGCGGTCTTTTTGAAGTGAACCGTGCTATTTACCCCATTACTCCCTTGTGTGCCAACCGCATTGATGGTCAGTCCCGCGATTTTTTTAGTGTGTAAATAGACATTTTTCGGTGTGTAACCTACAACAGCAGCGTCAGGGTTTTGGGCTTGGCTCATGTCAATGATCTTACCCGTACCGTTAATGTTGTCCGCAATAAGGGTCAATTGCACGTCTTTTTTGATTTTGATGTTCTCGCTGAGCGTAATGGTATTGGCAACCAATACCAAACTGATAACATCACTTTGTTTGGCGATAATGTCGTCCACCAATTTTTGAGTAAGCGCAAGCGACTCTCGAATGAACGTGACAGTTGGAGCAACTGCAAGCGAATTGCCAAATGCCCCCTCAGTATTTGTACTGAATAACCAACTGGGCATCGAAAAATCTAAGCCAAAGACCGATGCACCAACAGCACTGTTTTTTAAAAAATTGCGACGTGATTGTTTGTCCTTTTCCATAGGAATGTTTTTAGAAATTAAGAAATAAGCGGGTGAGAATACTGAGGGGTATAAAATTTACCCCTCAGTAAAAAATCATTAAACCCGCATGATGTACCAGTAAATCACAACATTGGTACCACCACTACCAAAACGTTGGATGTATTCTCTTGTTTCGCCTTTAGCGGGTAGAGAATTGACTGGAATCCGAATACGCTCATCTGCTTTAAATTGCTCTAATTTATCATTGGCATCGCGGTGAAAAATTTTGGCGATAGCTGCCACAGGTTTAGCGTTAACAAAAGGAACTTGGTTCAAAAAATTTGTAACATCATTTGGAATACCATCACCGTCTAATTCGTCTAAATCACCATTAAGTATGATGACTGCACTGTTGGCTTCACCTGGTTTAAGCTCGAATGTACGCGATTCATTAATGTCAAACTTTTTGCCTTTTTTGAGTTGTACGTAATGCGTTGAATTTCTGGAAAAAACCACAGGGCTACCACTTACTGTGGGAACACCGTTGGCAGTAGCACTCATCGGTCTGGTAGAAGTGGACACACCACAACGGAGAAAGCCAAACAATTCTTCACCATCAAGGCTACCTTTAGGACCATCGTACACACCTTTGCAGACAATCTGTTGGCAAAGAACAACTACTTTATCTTGTGCGTGTACGAATTGAGCAAACAAGATGGCTGCGAAAACAAAAATTACTTTTTTCATAATGCTTTATTTTTTTTAATAATAATGAATTAATGCCTACTCTATTTTAGCTTTTCGGCTGCCGCTTCTTATTTTAGTGCCTCTCCATTTTTTATGTTTTAAAATATAAATGCCTACTCTTTTAACCGCTTTTCGGCTTCCGCGTTTTTTTTGTTAAGAACATCAAACGACTCTTTTTAAAATTATAAAGCAAATCTATGTGCAATAAAAACACTTCAACTGTAAAAATGCGAACTATTGTTTCCAAACACCCCATTTATTCCAGTGACTTCAAAAAAATATTATTCAACCCGTAAGGCGTATTTTTTACATATTGAGCCGGTGTCAGTCCCGTAAAATCTCGAAAATCTCGAATCAAATGTGATTGGTCATAATAACCAAAATCTTCCAATAAGGTTGCCCAAGAAACGGCTCGATTAGAGCCTTTTGAAGTGGGGTGTGGCATCATCGCTTGTCCTAATATCGCTGTAAAACGTTTGATACGTGCAAACTCTTTGGGTGATAAACCGACTTGTACACTAAACTGTTTTTCCAACCATCGACGGCTGACTCTAAATTTTTCTTCTAACTGTTTGACCTTTACCACGCCATTTCGTTGGATAATATAATTGACAACGGGCGACATATCTTTGACAGAAAACGGTATATCCAAGTGGCTGAAATAGTGGAGAAAATGATTTTGAACCAATGCTAAGGCTTCATGGTTGTTATTGACTTGTTGCAACTTGTCAATCAAGTATTCTAAGGGCTTGTGTAAACCGAGCGTTTCCATCGAAAAGCCGTCATTTAGAACACTGGCTGTATTTTCCTGTATCAAATTGTGGACACCAAAAGGCGTGAGAACAACACACAGAATACGTGTATTACCCGTCATAAGACTGGCTAAAGGCTGGTTTAGTAATCCACCTAAGTAGGATTCGTGGCTATAAAAAGTAAATGTCTTTTCAGGATTGTTGGGCAAACTAAAAGCAATTGAAATATTATTTGAACTACGACCGATGTTAAACAGTAAGACCGAGTCTGTTTTACCCGTAAAAAGTGTACGCAAATCCTCGTCTTGCTTGAGGTGCATAATACAGTACGTGCTAATGAAACGCTGTAAAAATGGATGAACTGGGTGTAAACTGAAATCAAGCATCGTTTTAAGGGCATTTGGCTTTTGATAGAATAAGGTTATACAGGTTTGATTTGACAAAAGTAGAAAAACTTTCACGCCCTTACAATCGCACAATTAGACCATTTTGGAGACTACGACCAAACCGTTTTCTCATACAAATTGACTATAACGACTTCATTCTATACCACAAAATACTGAGGGGTACATTTTTTGTTAGAAAAACCCTCATATACTTGTATGATAAAAAGGAAAAACTTAAATTTGTCTTACAACAAACGAACTAAAATCAAATGCTCAAAAAATGCAACCATTATTGAGAACAAAATCATACAACTGATGAAACATCACCTACCCTACATTTTCCGTTTGGTACTTTACGCGACATTATTATTGATTTGGTCAAGTCCTGTATTGGCTCAAAAAGCAACAACTGATTTTCAAATCACCCATTATGGCGTTGAACATGGTCTGTCGCAAGGCAGCATCTATTTTATGCACAAAGACAGTCGGGGTTTTATGTGGTTTGGTGCGTACGAAGGGCTTAACCGTTTTGACGGGCATCAATTTCAGCGTTTTTATCCAAACGATAATGACAGTACCGCCATGCGCGGCAGTACTGTACTCGGCATTTCAGAAGATGCCTTGGGCAATCTTTGGGTCGGCACGGAGGAATGTCTGAATCGTTATGACCGTAGAAGCGGCAAATTTTCGAGTATCTATTCCAAAGATTCAAACAGGGAAAATACGTTTTCTCAAACCCATCCTTTTTATGCCGATAGCACAAGCGTTTGGTATGTCAATACGTCTGAAGGGATTTTGCGCTACAACTTTTTGATTGGGCAAAAGGTTATTTTGGACAGTACTGTGCGCTATAAAATTGATTATTTTTTCAATTTCAAAGTCGTTTTTAAAGGAAAAGAAGATTTGTGGATTTCGCAACCCAAAGGACTTGTACGCTACAATGTTCAAACAGGAGAACACCGATATTACTTCAGTGACCACCCTCAAAATAGGCTCGGAAAATCATCTGAAGTATTTACCTACTTTGTTGATAATCAAGTGATTTGGATTGGTTTAAAGGACGGTTTAGTGCGTTTGGATTGGACAAAAGAAAAGTACGAAATCATCCCTTCCTCTATTGATTTTTCAAAATCAATACTCTACAATATTCAAGTAGATGCACTCGGTAGAGTTTGGTTGGGGACAGGCGATGATGGTGTCTTATTTTTTGACCCCCTCAGTAAAACGTTCTCAAAATTGGCTATTTTGCTCGGTCAACGGCACCGTTACGACAATGTACAAATAGCCGCTTTATATTACGAAGCTACCGAAAATGTTCTGTGGATAAACACAGAACCCAATGGTTTAGACAAACTATCACTTGATGTCAACCGCATCAAAAGTCATCACCACGACCCACTTGATAAGCAGGGACTTAATGCTTCGGTGGTGCGCTGTTTTACGGAAGACAAACATGGGCGCATCTGGATCGGCGTATGGAACGGTGGTGTAAATGTATTTGACCCAACAAACAATACCTTTTCGCATCATCTTTCCGACAAAAACAATGCTGCAACATTACCAAACAATACCGTTCTGGGTATCTGCACCGACCCCAAAGGGCGCATTTGGGCAGCCACAGAAAATGGTTTGGGTTGCTATGAAGAAACCGCGAAGGGCAAAGGGCAGTGGCGTAGATACCTCAATAAATCAAACCCGCTTCAAAGCTTAAATGCGAACCTCTGCATGGAAGTGATTGCCTTGCCCGATGGCACTATCGTTACGGGTACATCGGCAGGAGTTTATGCTTTGAACCCCCAAACTAGCATTTTTACGCCGATACATGGTAAAGGCGACGAAAAATCGTCTGTCAATAATATTTTATACGATGCCAAAAGAGGTTGGATTTTCTGCACCGATTTTTCAAAAGGCATTATTGCTTTTGCCCGTAAAGGTCAGCAGTGGGAAAAGGTATTTGATGCGTTATATGGCGTTAATACTACGGGTTTTTATCAAGCCAACAACAGCGATACATTGTGGTTAGCAACCAATCGTGGATTTATTTGCTTTGACCTCAATACAAAAGCCTATCGCATCTTTACTGTCGCTGATGACATGCCATCCAACTGCACTTATGGCATTTTGCCCGATAAGTCGGGACACTTGTGGCTCAGTACCAATCGTGGTTTGGCTCGTTTCGACCCAGTAAAAAAGACTTTTGAAACCTACAACCCTGCCGATGGTTGTCAAGGATATGAATACAATATCAATGCTTATTATGGCGCGGCATCGGGCGAATTGTTTTTCGGTGGTGTGAATGGTTTCGACCATTTTCATCCCGAAAAATTGAAGCGACAACACAAGGATTTTCCCCTCTATTTGACAGATTTTCAAGTCAATAACAAATCTTTTTCACTCGATACCGTCATCGGAGAGGCGAAAACAATTCGATTAAAACATTTTGAAAACACGTTTTCTATCGGTTTTACGGCACTCGATTGGCAAAACGAAGGCACTGTGACCTATCGCTACCGTCTTGTCAATTTTGATAAAGATTGGGTCGAACCACCCAATGGCGTAAGTATAGCCCGCTACGCCAATGTGCCACATGGGTCTTATCAATTTATCGTCGAAGCTGCCGACAAAATAGGGGTTTGGAGTCAACAGTCAGCATCTATTTTGGTTTTCATCGTTCCTGCTTGGTGGCAAACGGCTTGGTTTAAGGTATTAACAGCACTTGCCTGTCTCACTGGGTTTTATTTTTTGTTGAATTTTTATTTTAAAACCCGCTTCCGTTTACGTTTCGCTCAGATAGAAAAAGAGCGTTCCATTGCTCAATTGCGCAACGAAATCGCACAAGACATTCACGATGAAATTGGCATAGGTTTGACTAAAATCTCTTTAGCCTCACAACTGGCTGCACATTCGCTCAATACTTCAAAAATGATGCAAGAGAAACTTGCCGCACTCGGAAAAGAGGCTCGAAACTTAGCCGCTCAGACCCGCGAAATCATTTTTGCTGTCAATCCAGATTTCGACCAATTTTCAGAAATGCAAGCCTATTTCAAAGACTTTGCACATATATTTTGGGCAGAAACGACTATTGAATGTCATTTTGATTTTCCTGAACATCCATCAGACCCCTCAGTATCACCCGATAAAAAACGCCAATTGTTACTGATTTTTAAAGAAACACAAAACAATATCGCCAAACACGCCGACGCAACAAAAGTGTATTTGACCCTAAAAATCACAAAGAAAAATCATTATCTGATGGAAATTTATGATAACGGTAAAGGTTTTGCCCCCCTCAGTATGGAAGCACAAAATGGGTTTTCAAAAGGTCTTTCAGGCATGCAAAAACGAGCCGATATGATAAACGCCCTTTTTTCAATTGAATCAAAAGAAGGTCAAGGTGCAAAAATAAAAGTTGAAGGCTTGATATAACTGCTCTAATCCGCCACATTTCATACGTTTGTATGATTGCGTCATACCATTTAATAACAGATATTTGCCACTAAATACTATAAAAATGATAAAAATCGCCATCGTAGAAGATAATCCCGATGTTCGTAAACTCACAGCCAGTTTGCTCAATCAATTTTCGGACATTGAATGTATCGGCAGTTTTGACAGTGCCGAAGCCTTTTCAGTCGCTTTGCCCAATCTGCAAGCCGATGTCGTTTTGATGGATATCGGTTTACCCAAACAAAACGGTATTGACTGCGTTTTTGAAAACGCGCATAAATACCCCAACCTTGAATTTATCATGTTCACCGACCACACCGATAACAATGAGGTTTTCAAAGCATTAGGGGCAGGTGCCAATGGCTATTTGCTCAAAGGAGGCATAATTGAACAATTGGCGGAAGGCATCAGAGATATACAAGCAGGTGGATCACCGATGTCCCGTCAATATGCTCGTCTGGCAATAAACTATATGCGGGAATCCGAAAAAAAATATCCAGAATTAGAGAAATTAACGGAACAGGAACACATTGTTTTGAAAGGCTTATACAAAGGTTTGTCTTACAAAGAAATCGCAACAGACCGCTTTGTATCCGAACACACCGTGCGCTCACAAGTGAGGAGTATTTATCACAAACTACACGTCCATACTCGGGCTGAATTGATGAATAAATATCCGCAATGACTCTCTCAATATTTTCTGGTCATTTAAAAGAAAAAAACTACTCTATTTATACCTAACAACAATAAATCTTGTATTTTTATTCCCAAAGCTAAGTCTATTTAACAAACTGATTTTCAACTCCTTGAATTATCCGTTTTAAACTATCCATTATCCACTAATTATAAAACGTACAAATGAGAGACACCTACGCCCTCAGTATCCCCATCACTTCTTGGGCAGAAGAAGACCGCCCACGCGAAAAAATGTTGCTCAAAGGCAAGTCTGCGCTTACGGATGCAGAACTCGTCGCTATTCTCATTGGCTCAGGCACAGTCGGTATGGATGCCATTGGGCTGGCAGAACAAATCCTCGAATCTGTTAGTGGTAACCTGTCTGAATTAGGTCGTCGGTCACTGAAAGACTTGATGAAATTTAAAGGTATTGGCGAAGCCAAAGCCATTACCATTGCTGCCGCTCTGGAAATTGGTCGGCGGCGGCAATTCAGCGACATGATGCAACGCGATACCATTACCAGCTCTCGCGATGTTTATGATGCTATTTTACCACAATTGATTGACTTACCCAACGAGGAGTTTTGGATTTTGATGCTCAATCGTGCGAACCATATCATCAGTCGTCACCGCGTGAGTATTGGCGGTGTTTCAGGTGTGGTTGTGGATGCAAAAATGGTGTTTCGACCTGCTATTGAAGCATTGGCAAGTTCCATTATTCTCATTCACAATCACCCTTCGGGCAATTTGAAACCGAGTAAACAAGATATAGAATTGACTCGAAAATTAAGAAAAGCAGGTGAATCGCTTGACATTTCAGTTGCTGACCATGTAATCGTCGCACATACAGGGTTTTATAGTTTTGCTGACGAGGGAATGATGTATTAAAATGGTAAGAGCTAAAAATTTCTAACCAAAATACAAATTACAGAGAGTCTAAGTTCCCAATTTGAGAACTTTTATGTAGTTTTGTATGTTTTAAACAAACACACAATGAGAATTATCGCTAAAAAGACGCTGCGTGATTTTTGGGAAATACATACTGATTGTGCCGAACAATTAAAAACGTGGTATCACGAAACAGAACGCGCTAACTGGCAAACGCCAAAAGACATAAAAACAGACCATTCAAGTGCCTCTTTTTTGAAAGATAATCGAGTTGTTTTTAATATAAAAGGTAACCATTATAGATTAATCGTAAAAGTCAATTACGATTATGGCGTTCTATGGATACGATTTATCGGTACACATGCAGAATATGATAGAATTGATGCCAACAATATTTAAAAATCTTAAATTTATAAATAATGCTATTCACCACAAAAATCATCAAAACAGAAGCTGAATATGAAGCAGCTTTGCAAAGGCTTGAAGTCATTTTTGATTCAAAACAAGACACCCCCGAGGGCGATGAACTGGATTTATTATCATTAGTCATTGATAATTACGAAAAAGAACATTTTCCGATAGACCTACCAGATCCAATTGAAGCCATAAAATACCGAATGGAACAATTAGGTTATAAGCCAAAAGACCTTGCTGAAATCATAGGTTTGAAAAGCCGTGTCAGTGAAATTTTAAATAAAAAACGAAAATTAACCTTAACAATGGTTCGAAAAGTGCATCAAGCATTGAACATACCAACAGAATTACTTGTGAAAGAATACTAAGATTTTTGATCATTGTCAATAACCATTTAACATTATATCACCAGTCATATTCAAATGACTATTGATCAGCAGACCAGTGATGTCTCAAAAAACGCAAAAAATTCCCGCTCATCATTTGCGTTATGTCCCCCTCAGTATAACCGCGATTTTTTAACAAATTAGGGATTTTTTGCAAATCAGCTATGGTTTCTATGTCGTAAGGACATTGTTCTTTGCCATAACCACCATCTAAATCAGAACCGATACCGACGTGTTGTGCATTGCCGGCAATTTGACAAATATGGTCAATATGGTCTATCACTTTTTCAATATTACAGCCCATTTCTTGTGGTGTTGACACTTTCCGAATCCAATTAGGCACAATCATCCACGCATCAAAAGCCGCTCCAATGACCGCACCGCGTTCTATTAATGCCTTGACTTGTTCATCTGAATACTGCCTGTTGTGGTTAACGAGCGTACGACAAAGGTTATGACTTGCCCAAACTGCACCATCAAAATTGTCTAAGGCTTGCCAAAAAGCATCGTCGCAAAGATGCGTTGCGTCCAAAATCATATTGAGCGAAGCCATTTTTTTCAATAAATCCAAGCCATTTTGGTTCATTTTGCCTGTGGCATCTGTGCCGTTGGCATAACGTCCAGGTCCATAATGCGCTGGACCGATGGCACGAAGCCCAGATTCGTAGGCTTTTTCGACATAATCAACCGTTATCAAAGAGTCTGCCCCTTCCAAACTCAAAATATAACCAATTGGTTTTTCACCCTTTGCATCTTCGTTTTGCCAAAGCGTTAGGTGATTTTCCAAAGAAATCAAATCCGTAATTGGGGTCATTTCACCCGCCGCCGCCATGGCTTTGTACCAAGCCAATTGTCCTTGCGTTTGCGCCCAAGCCTGTTGCGGTGAATACCAACCTGACAGCGGATTGTCAGGAGCCACATAACGAGCAATCTGAGTGGCAACGACTAAGCCAATATTGCCTTTGCGCAATTCGGGGAAAGAGACGACTGCTTTCGCTCGGTCGGGTTTGTCCGTCAAGCCTTTCTCTCTATCGTTAATGGCTGAAATCGGTTGCCGTAGGTCTCGATTCCATTCCATCGCATTCATGCTTAGGTCGAGGTGTGCATCAAATATGAACATAATAAATAATGATGAATGGTGAATGATAAATGATGAATGGCTGGCAACTTAAATATTTGATTATAAATTACTTATGATTATAAATAAGACAATTCCATGTCTTATTGACTCAACAAGTGATGCGTCTGTCTCTTGCTATCGTTAGCCATTCGCCGCTTACCTTTCCGTTTTCAATAGTGACAACACGTTCAAATAAAGCCACCGTTGGGCAGATATGAAATGGCAATCCATACAACACATCGCCCACCTTATACGTATGCCCTTCACCTGCTTCGACGACCAAATGTTCCTCGCTTTGACTTAGGGGGATCAATTCGGGCGCGTTTAGAAAATAGACCCGTTTACTGATGTCATTTTCAGCAGCGACCGATTTATGACCCAAATCAAGGCATAATTTAGTAGCATCTGGTAGTGAAATGACTCTTGTAATCAACAAAGCTGCAGGTTTAAAAGGCTGTTCTGGGCATAAATCGCTGTAGCCTTTGTCCCAATATATAAATGTGCCCGGGCTGCATTGCACCGTTTCCCGATTGGCATGAATCGAAAAGGATGGTGAACCGCCTGAGACAATGACAAGTTCTTTCACATTACCCCCCCTCAGTATTTCCGCTTCAAAAGACTTTAATTTAACAAAAGCGGCATCACATTCTGCCTTTCTGATAGCTAAATCGGGACTTCTTAGATGTCCATCATAACCATGCAAGCCGACAATATGAATGCCTTTCATCTTTTCGCAAGCTGAATACAAAGCTTCAGCCGTTACATCTGGCGCAATACCTGTCCGGTTTTGACCAATATTGAGGTCAATAAAAACAGGTACGTTTAGGTTTTGAGCTTCAAAAGCATCGGATTGTGCTTGTGCAGCAGCCACGTTGTCAACTAAACAAGCATATTTCGTATTTGGAAACTTTTTGATGACATTGATAAAACGTTGCAGTTTTGGTCCAACGGGTTGATAAGCCAAAATCACATCATTTGTGCCAACCATTCCTAACATTTCCGCTTCGGCAATCGTCGCACATTTGAATTGCGAAATGCCTGCGTCCATCATCATTTTGGCAACAACCGCCGATTTATGGGTTTTGATATGAGGGCGCAAACGGCTTACATCACCCACCATACCAATTGCAGCATCAATATTATATTGAACTCTATCGGGATAGACGACTAAGACGGGCGTGTCTAATTGGTCTATATTTTGGATTTTGTAGTCAAAATCAGTCAAATTCATAGTGGTTTGTTTAAAAAATTTCAAAAATGCCTTCAATTTCCACGGCGACATTATTCGGCAATGACCCCATACCAACGGCACTTCTGACACCCAAACCGTTGTCATGTCCCCACAATTCAGCAAACAATTCGCTGCAACCGTTGATGACAATCGGTTGTTTTTCGTAGTCAGGTGTGGCATTGACCATGCCGAGTATTTTGACCACTCTTTTGATTTTATCCAAATCACCGAGATGATTTTTCAACGACACGAGCATCGCCAAACCGCATTGACGTGCGGCTATTTTGCCTTGTGCTTCGTCCACATTGTCGCCCAATTTACCTGTGATATAACTGCCGTCTGTGTTGATAGAAACATGTCCAGAAATGTAAACAAGTTTATCTATCGTTAAACAACTTTTATAAATACCTTTTGAGCCTGGCAATGTAGGTAAAGATAAATTCAATGATTCTAATTTACTTTCAATAATATTATTCATATATAATAACAATTTATTTTTCCCATTCAATCTGACTCATTTGCCATAAAATCCAATTTTGTCTTTGTCGGACATAATCAGAAGGCGCATTGACACGAAAACGCAAAGGGCTTGGCAGGCAGGCAGCAATAAGAGCGGCTTCGGAGGAGGTGAGTTTCGCCGCAGGTTTTTTAAAAAAATAAAGGGCGGCAGCTTCTGCGCCAAAAACGCCATCACCCATTTCAGCAACGTTAAGATAGACTTCCAAAATACGGTCTTTACTCCAAAACAATTCAATCAAAAAAGTGGAATACAGCTCCAAACCTTTCCGCACCCAGTCGCGGCTTTGCCAAAGGAAAACGTTTTTAGCCACCTGCTGCGAAATGGTACTTGCCCCTTTTTTTCGTTTATGATTTTTATTGAAATCAATCGCTTTCTCAATCGCTTTCACATCTATACCAAAATGGTTCTGAAATTCTTGGTCTTCGGCGGCGATGACAGCGTGTTGCATGGATAGAGAAATCTGGTCGAGGCTGACCCATTTTTGCCGAATGTCCTTGCCCATAATCCATTGCCCAAAAATAGTGGGTGTTGAAAAGACAGGCATCCAAATCAACAACAGCGTATATATAAGGTGTGCGAGGAAGAGCGTTAGAAAAACTCTTTTCACAATCCGATAAATCCTTAATAGACTTGGATATTTGGCAAAACGTGTTGAAAGAAAACCCATAAATGGCAGAACGTTTAATGATTCGGTTCAAAAATAGGTTTTTTGGCGCGTTTCAAAACAAAAATGAGTAAAAATTTGAATAAATACTATCTGTAGGGCTCCTTTGGGAGAAGGGATCACATGAAAATTGGGAGAATAAAAAGGAGTATTTTGATACTCAATGGCAAAAAAAATCACTTGTCAAGCCTTTAAAGAAAAAAAAATCACTTATTTTTTAAAAAAAATATTTCACAAAACGTGCATTTATAAAATATTATTTTCACAATGGCACATTTCTGTCGGACAATTATCAAACATTAAATTATTGATAATCAATATTTTATGTTTTTATATTAGAATAAATAGTTTTTTTTAACTAAAATCATCTTTCACAATACGCCTAAAATGTCTTTGCATAGCCAAAATTATTTTCGCACCTTTGTATTATCAAAAAAGAGAACAACTATAAGAGCAAACTACACAAGATATGTTCATGGGATTATAATTTGCTGTCAGGGGTCGTCCCAACGTTTTTTTTTAAAGTTGGGACGACAATCTGATTATTTAAATAAAAACCCATAGTTGACAAAAAAGAAATAAAGGCACCGAAAAAGTCGGTGACGTAAAGAATATGTTCATGGGATTATAATTTGTTGTCAGGGCGGTCGTCTTGATTGGTTTTTAAATCAAGACGACATTCTGATTTTTCCCTTTGAAGAACAATATAAAAATTGAAGAAATAAAGGAGCCGATAAGTCGGCATCTTACAAGAATATGTTCATGGGATTATAATTTGTTGTCAGGGCGGTCGTCTTGATTGGTTTTTAAGTCAAGACGACATTCTGATTTTTCCCTTTGAAGGACAGTATAAAAATTGAAGAAATAAAGGAGCCGATAAGTCGGCATCTTACAAGAATATGTTCATGGGATTATAATTTGTTGTCAGTCATCTGTCGTCCCGGTGTTTATTATAAATGTTGGGACGACAAAACTGATTTTTCCTATGCTAATTTGATAAAAAGCCTTCGGGCGAACGATATATGTTCATGGGATTATAATTTGTTGTTGGAATGTCTGAGTCTGTAAGATTCAGACATTTTTTTTTGCTTTTTTTTGACTCACTCCAATACTCTTTTTTGTCATTCTGAACGCAGTGAAAGAATCTAAATCATTTATTTTCAAATGTTTTTACAGATTCTTTCACTGCGTTCAGAATGACAAAAAAGGTTATTACGTTAAAGTTAATATACCTAAAACCTCAAAATACTGAGGGGATACTTAACATCACAAAATCGTACTTTGCAAAAACGGCTGCGCATTCGGATAATCCGTCGTAAAATGCAGCCCGCGACTTTCTCGCCGCACCGCTGCTGAACGGGTTATCAAGTAAGCGATTGTCACCAAATTGCGCAATTCACAAAGCTGTGGAGAAATCGTTGTCGTGTTGTACAAGTCCTCTGTTTCTCGATAGAGAATAAAAAGACGGTCAAGGGCACGCTTCAAACGCACATTTGAGCGCACAATACCCACATAATAACTCATCAAATCCTTCAACTCTTTTGTGCTTTGGGTTATCAAAACCATCTCTTGTGGGTCAGTCGTACCTGCTGCATCCCAATTTGGAATACCTTCTTTAAATTGTTCATTATCAATACGTTGCAACGCATCTTCAGCTATACGATGTCCAAAAACAAGGGCTTCGAGTAGCGAATTTGAGGCTAAACGATTCGCTCCGTGCAGCCCTGTACTGCTGCTTTCACCACACGCATACAGATTTTTGATACTACTATTGCCCATTTCATCCACCATGATACCACCACATTGATAGTGACATGCGGGGACAACGGGAATCATATCGGTCATGGCATCAATGCCTATGCTTTTACATTTATCATAAATCGTTGGAAAATGGTTGTAAAATGCTTCTTTATCCAAGTGTCTGCAATCGAGGTACATACATTCCGAACCCCAAATTTTCATTTCAGAGTCAATGGCGCGCGCCACAATATCACGTGGTGCTAAGGATTTACGAGGGTCATATTTGTCCATAAACTCCTTACCATCAGGCGTTTTTAAAATGCCACCGAAACCACGCACCGCTTCCGATACAAGGAAATTGGGGTTATCGCCACTTGGATTGTAGAGTGCAGTTGGGTGAAATTGTACAAATTCCATATCTTCAATGCGTCCTTTTGCCCGATAGTGCATGGCGATACCGTCGCCTGTGGCGATGACGGGGTTTGTGGTATTTTTATAAACTTGCCCAGTGCCACCTGTCGCCATTAGGGTCAATTTTGCAAGAAAAGTCTCAATCTCACCTGTTTTTTTATTCAAAGCATAACAACCGTAACATTCAATATCAGGTGTCAAACGCGTAATATTCCAACCCAAATGATGCTGCGTGATGATGTCCACCGCAAAATAATGTTCATGGATATGGATATTATCATATTTTTTGGACTCCGCAACCAAAGCACGTTGAATTTCCCAACCCGTCAAATCTTTGTAATGCAAAATGCGGTTTTCGGTATGCCCTCCTTCCCTACCGAGGTCGTAGTCTTCGCCGTGTTTGTCGAATCGTGTACCCCAATCAATGATTTCTTGAACCCTTTGTGGTCCTTCATTGACCACAATTTCGACGATATTGCGCTTGCACAAACCATCGCCTGCGTCAAGGGTATCTTCTACGTGTTTGTCAAAAGAGTCTTTGTCAAAATCCCAAACGGCTGCTACACCGCCTTGTGCATAACGCGTATTCGATTCATTTTCAACGGTTTTGGTCAATACATCAATCCTGACATCGCTTCTTTTTTGAGCAATTTTTATGGCAAAACTCAAACCTGCGATGCCGCCGCCTATGACGAGAATATCTGTTTTCATATATATTAATAAGTGAATAAAAGATTTTTGAATGAATGATTCAGTGTGTGCATTAAAATCAAAAAGTAATAATGATTTTACCCGCAAAGTAAACACTTTTTAGTCTTTTTTAAGCTATGAATACTGAGGGGGTAACTAATCCAGACTCTTTTCAAACTTACATATAGTTATCCACATTTTACGAACAGACATTAGCGAAAATAAAATGTATTATTATCGAAATTCCGCACAAATGGCTTTTGTTTTACCTCGAACTTTGCCGCAAGCAATCTTCAAAACACTTTTTTAACGCTTTCTAACACTTTTACCCTATGACCCGTTTTAACCTACTACCACCTTATCGCCGACGACCCTGCGGGGTCTATGCTGCTATTCCGCTTTCAATCATCCTCTTTTTTCTTAATCCGCTTTCGCAAGTCTCCGTTAGGGGATTTAGTGGGCAAAAATTTAAAAACAATGAAAAAGTATCTTTTTCTATTAGCTCTTTTCAGCTTCTTCATAGTAAGCTGCGGCAAAACGATGGTCAATCCTGTCCACGTCAACAAATTCACCTGCAAAGTAAACGGTGTCTTTTGGGAGGCTGTGCCTCTTCAACGAGATATTCTTGGCAA
>JAYVFS010000347.1:0-22050 GCA_043772905.1 Saprospiraceae bacterium
ACTGTTTATTGTCAATTACAGAATATAATTTATAATAGTTATTGAAAACAAAATAATGAACTTTCAATTTTCATTGAAAAGGAGATTTTGCACAGTCTGAACTTCCTCAACCACCCCACAAACCGATCGGCAGGGGTATTCGTTTTTCTTTCCCTACAAACCAACAACAACGAACGACAGCGCTGGCTTCGGTTTCTTAACCTAAGCTTCTTATCATTCGAGTCTCTCGACCCGCGAAATAAAAACCAAAGTCCCCCTCAGTATTTTTGTGTTTTGATAAAAATAATATAGATTTGTAAATCAAAAAAATATAGTTTTGCTTAAAAATAGCACAAATGACAGTTGCACTTAGTAAAATAGAGACTTTATTGGCTCAAATAACACCCATAGAAAAAACGCAAGTTCTACAATGGGTCATCAGTGATTTGGGCGGTATTTTTTTAGGCATTGACAAAACGGAAGGCGTGTGTGGCGGCGAAGCACGGATAGCACGTACACGCATACCTGTTTGGTTACTTATGCGCCAAAAACAATTAGGCATAACGGATGCTGAAATCCTATCCGACTATCCAACCTTACGAGCAGAGGATTTACACAACGCATGGAATTATTATCGTGGACATAAAACTGAAATCAACGAATTAATCAAAGAAAACGAAGAAGCATAACACTTATGGCAAGACTATATACTAATGAGAATTTTCGGCGTAGAATTGTGGAGGTACTACGCGAACTTGGACACGATGTTTTAACTGCCTTTGAAGCGGGCAATGCTAATTTAAGTATTCCCGACGATGAAGTATTAGATTTTGCACGTCTCAACAATAGAATTGTTCTGACTTTCAATCGTAAAGACTTTATTCGACTTCACAATCAAAACCCAATCCATCATGGCGTGATTGTTTGCACTGAAGATAAGGACAATATTGCACTTGCACATAGAATCCATGACATGATTTTATCTTTAAATGACAATACTGAAAATCAACTCATCCGAGTTAATCGCCCTAATTTGCCTTAGAATTTAGAAAAAAAGACGTAACTCTCCTTTAAATAAGTTTTGAGAAAGTGATTTTCGTTTTTCTTACCCCACAAACCAACAACAACGAACGACGGTGCTGGCTTCGGTTTCTTAACCGAAGCCAACTATCAAGTGGGGTTCCTTACCCGCGAAATAAAAGCCCCTCCCTCAGTATAAACACCCAATCCTAAAATGCTGCTGCTGAAATAGCTGATTTTTTGAAAGTACAAAATGTCTTTTGTCTTAAATAAAGGTATTGGATAAAAAAACGGGAAGCGAATTTTTATACTTTTGCTGATGTTACAGTCCTTTAGTAATGATGAATGATAAATGATGAACGATGAATGAGACAAATCGTTGACTATCAAATAGCTGTGAGAAATCAATTTCCCGTTTAATTTCGCTTACGTACTTAGCTAAAATCAAGCGCAAGGGTTTAAAATAAAATAACGGATAACATAATAAGGATTCATCGAATGTCGCAAACAAAATTAGAACAAATGAAAAAGGGAAAAGGGTTTTGGGCTTATTTCATAACAATCGCTGTTTTCAGTATCATCAGTTGTAAATCATTTAAAAATGATTACACCTATAAATCGGTCAATCAATCAAGCCTCCGATACGACGACACAACGCTTTTTGCTGAAAACTCACCTTATCTGATGCCATACAACCGCATCATTGACGGTGCTGGCGAGTCTGTCAATTTTGGCAATCCCGATGTTGAAAATCACAGTTTGGATTTAACAATGATACCAAACACGCCTTTAGTTGTTGTGGAAGACAGATATGGTATCGCTGTTTTTAATACTGAAACACATGTCTTAACGAGCCGTTGGAGCTACAACCAGACCCCTCAGTATAAAAACCTAATGAGTTCATTTTCAGGTATAAAAACCATAACGTTCAAAGATTCTACGTTTATCTTTTGGGGTGCTGGTAGTCGAAATACACCCAATTCTTATGTCATGCAAGCCGTTTGGGATGGTAAACAAGTAAAAATTGTACAGACATTCTCTTTTAAAGCAAAAGCACCTGCGACTATTGCATTACCCAATGAGGTGTCTATCCAAGAAGAAAATGGCGAATTGTTTCTTTACACTGTTTTGAATGGCAATAATCAAATCGTCAAAACCCGAGTAAGTAACCAAGAAGAGATATGGACTAAACCAACAGGTGTCGCTCCTTTTGGCTTGCGGGTCGTGGGTAACTTAGCTTTTGTAACCAATTGGGCGGGACCTGTAACGAATCCTTCAGATGGTCTGGAAACGGCGGGTGTGCCTTGGGGCAGTGCCTACATTAATCCACAAACGGGAGCCATGTCTCGCGGTACGGTTTCCGTTTTTGATACCAAAACAGGTCAATTTGAAAAGGAAATAAACGTTGGATTGCATCCAAATGCTATTATTTCAAGTGCGGACAACACATTTGTCTATGTCGCCAATGGCAACAGCGACTATATCTCTGTGATTGATACCAAGAGTTTAACCGTCGTTGATTCCGTTCTTGTCGGTATTTTTAAAGACAATGAAAAACTCATAGGCAGTACGCCCAATGCCTTAGCTTTGGATAATACAGGCACAGTTTTGTACGTCGCAAACGGTATGGACAATGCGATTGCGGTTGTAAAACTCGGAAAACGGGCTTGTACTGAGGGGGTCGGTCAAAACCAAATTAAAGGTTATATTCCCACCCAAGCCTACCCTTCTGGCATTGTTTACCATAAAAACGACTTGTATATCACTAATTTAGAAGCCATTGGCGCACGTGCTGCTTTAAAGGTAAATGAAGAAGCCAAGGCAGATAAAGCCTACAATTCGCACCATCAATTAGCCTCCGTTTCCTTCATTCCTTTGCCAAATGATGTGCAATTAAGCCTTTTTACAGAAAAAGTTAAAAATCAAAGTCTGTATAAACGGGAAAAATTGACCAACTTGTTACCTCGAAAAGGCATTGCACCACGACCTATTCCTGAGCGCATCGGTGAGCCATCGGTTTTTAAACACGTTTTATACATCATCAAAGAAAATAGAACGTATGACCAAGTTTTAGGCGATATGAAAGAAGGCGATGGTATGGCTTCGCTCTGCATCTTTGGCGACAGCATTACGCCCAATCAACACAGCATTGCCAAAGACTATTTATTGATGGACAATTATTATGTTTCAGGCAAATCGTCTGCCGAAGGACATCATTGGGCAAGTGCAGGCATGGTGACGGACTATACGGAAAAAAGTGTGCGGGCATGGTTTCGCAGTTATCCACACGTATTATATGATGCAATGGTGTATGATAAAAATGGTTTGATTTGGAACAATGCACTCGACCACGGCAAAACGGCACGGATATATGGCGAGGCTTGTACGTGCGAATTCGATGGAAAACACGATTGGCAAAGTTTATACGCCTTGCAACAAAAAGGCGAAACATTTACTTATAAAAACACAAGCACCATTTCACGTGTTCGCCCGATATTGGCAATGGATTTTCCAGGGTGTGATAACGAAACAATCAGCGACCAAATGCGGGCAGATGCTTTTTTAAAAGAGCTAAAAAGCATAGAATCAGACCCCAAAGGACAATTGCCCAATTTGATGGTCATGTCGTTGCCAAATGACCACACTTCGGGCATGAATCCCAAATTTCCAACGCCTCGTGCCATGGTTGCCGACAACGATTTGGCAGTTGGACGCATCGTTGAAGCCATTATGCACAGCCGTTTTGCCGATTCAACGGTTATTTTTATCAGCGAAGATGATTCTCAAGCAGGTTGGGATCATGTGAGTGCTTATCGGACAACAGGTTATGTCGTTAGCAATTATTCTATATTAAAAAAGACGGTGCATACCAATTACAATCAAACATCTTTGTTGCGTACCATTGAACAAATATTGGGCTTGCCACCCATGAATATCCTTGATGCCACAGCCTCACCTATGTTTGATTGTTTTGGAGAAAAAAAGGATACTACCTTTAAGTTTTCACATAAAAAGAACATCATTCCTTTGAATGAAATGAATAAACCGGTAGATAAATTGAAAGGTAATTCATTGAAATACACCGAACAATCCATCAAATATGCTTTCAATTTTATTGACCAAGGTAAGGATGATGTTTTGAATAGGATTATTTGGTATTCTGTCAAAGGCTCTAAACCTTATCCTGCAAAAATGGCGGGTAGTGGTGACGAAGATGATGATTGAGCCCCCCTCAGTATAGAGCAATAAAACGAACAACTTTAAACCTTTTCAAATGAAATCCAAATTCCTATTTTCTATTTGTGACCGCTTCAGTTTTTAGTTCTATCTTTCAACCTGTGGTCAAAAAAAAAAATCATCATTTATCTCTCTTATCATTCATCATCAAAAAAAACAATGGACAAATTCGACTATATCATCATCGGCGCAGGGTCAGCTGGTTGCGTTTTAGCCAATCGGTTGTCAGAAAATCCAGAAAACACCGTTTTACTCCTTGAAGCAGGTGGGCGTGATACTAAATTAGAAATAAAAATCCCCGCCGCTTATGGCAATTTGCACCGCACAGAAGTGGATTGGGGTTTTTCAACCGAACCGCAAACACACGTCAATAATCGACGTATGTACTTGCCGCGTGGCAAAGCTTTGGGTGGATGCAGTACAACAAATGCCATGGCTTATGTACGTGGCAATGCCGCAGATTATGACGAATGGGCAGCATTGGGCAATAAAGGATGGGGATATAATGATGTATTACCCTATTTCAAAAAATCGGAACACAATGAAGACCTTAACAATGAATATCATGGCAAAAACGGCTTGTTGAACGTGACGCACGCCAAATATTTCCAAACACCTTATGCCCAAGCCTTTGTGGATGCCTGTAAAGAAATCGGTTTGCCTGAAAACTATGATTATAATGGTGAAAAACAAGACGGTGCAGGTTTGTTTCAGTTTACTATCAAAAACGGCAGAAGACACAGCGTCGCCACAGCGTTTTTAAAACCTGCTTTGTCACGCCCCAATTTAACTGTCATTACACAAGCACGAGCCAAACAAATTTTGATTGAAAATGACCGAGCAACAGGCGTTGAATACATGGCTGCGAACAACAGCCTTGTAAAAATGTACGCCAATAAAGAAGTGATTCTTTCAGCAGGCAGTTTTCAGTCGCCACAAATATTGATGCTGTCAGGCATTGGTGATGCCGAAGAATTGAAAGCGAAAAACATAGAAGTTAAGAAAATACTGAGGGGTGTCGGAAAAAACCTACAAGACCATCTTTTCTTTTTTACATCGAGTTTGTCGGCACAACAAGAAGGTTTTAATCATCATTTGAAGCCGCTGAATCAAATTGTGGATTTGGTGCAATGGCTCAGTACGCACAAAGGTGCTTTGACGGTGAGTCCATTGGAAGCCTACGCCTTTTTTGCAGTGAACAATGCCTCAAGCGTTAATTTTCAATTCCATTTTGCACCACTGCATATTGGCAATGGCGAAAATGTAGATGTTTACAATACCAAAACCTATCCGCATCAAGACGGTTACACCATTCTCCCAAGCCTTGTAAAACCTAAAAGTGTGGGTTATGTCGGTCTAAAAACCAATAATCCTTTGGATGCGCCGTTGATTCAACCCAATTTTTTGTCCGAAGAAGAAGACCTTGAAACCCTTGTAACAGGAACTAAAAAAGCATTGGAAGTGCTTAAAGCACAAGCATTTAGCAAATACAACAAATCCATTATTGCGCCAACTGACGAATCGGAAGCAGGCATCATTGACCACATTAAAAAGACAGTTGAAACAATTTACCATCCGACTGGCACCTGCAAAATGGGCAGTGACGATATGGCTGTCGTGAATGATAAACTACAAGTGCATGGCATTGAAGGTTTGCGCGTCGTTGATGCGTCAATTATGCCGACGATTATTGCGGGCAATACGAATGCAGCCGTGATAATGATAGCTGAAAAGGCGGCGGATATGATTTTAGCAAATTGAAAATAATTATTTCATAACTTTAAATGGTACATTATGGAAAATCGAAAAAAATATAAGGCATTTATATTACCAATATTAGCAGCATCATTTCTCATAATCAATTATAGCCGTTTAAGTGGCACTGAAAATGTTCGACCTATTCATGTGGTTTCACTCATTGGACTCGGAATAGTTTTGGGAGTACTACTGCGCAATGTCATTGCTTATTTCAGAGGAAACCTTTGATAATCAGCTGTAAATAAGCGACTTATGACCATCGAAAATTGGCAACAAAAAGGACAACAGATAGATGTCTATGGACATTCCGTTTTTTATGTCCAACAGAACATCGAAAAACCGACAATATGTTTTTTGCATGGCTACCCGTCTGCATCTTACGATTATCTTCATGTTTTGCCTTTGATTGAAAAGGATTTTTCCTACGTCATTCATGATCATTTAGGCTTTGGATTATCTGCTAAACCCAGCAATTATTCTTATTCATTGATTGAACAAGCAGAAATTGCAATAGATTTGTGGAAACAATTGGGTTTAAACGACATTCATTTGGTCGCCCATGACTATGGCACAAGCGTCGCCAATGAAATTATGGTTCGGAAAATACGTGGATATGAACCTGTCAAAATAAAAACATTGACCTTATGCAACGGCAGTATGCACATAGAAATGGCGAAACTGAAACTCATTCAGAAATTATTGAGACATCCTTATTGGGGAAAATTTGTTGCCGCACGCATTGATAAACAAACGTTTATAAAAAATATGCGGGACATTTGGTTTGATAAATCGCTCTTTGATGTAACAGAAATGGGCATTTTATATGACCTTTTAAAAGCCCATTCAACCAATACCGTTCTGCACAAAGTTTCGCAATACAATAATGAACGTGAGAAATATTGGCATCGTTGGATTGGCAATTTACCAAATATAGACATTCCCACACACATCCTTTGGGCGCAACAAGACCCGATTGCGGTGAAAGAAATAGCTGAAAAATTACATTCTGAAATCCCACATTCGGTTTATACAAAAATTGATAAATGTGGGCATTATCCGATGTTGGAACAACCTGAAATTTGGGCAAATCTTATGAAAAGTTTTTTGATGAAGCATCTTTGAATTTACATCTTATCCCTTTAAAACCGAAACAGTTTTAGTTTAAAATAGCATACATGCTTATTTGTATGAGACAATAAAAAATATTTTTGGACAGTATCAACTTAAAGAAAGACCAACTACATTTGTTGTTAGAAAGCTATTTTGAAACAAAACTCATTTCAACTATGAAAAAACTCCGTACACGGCAGCACATTATTGAAGATTTAGGTCTTAATCATATTGAGAGGCAGATATTACTCGCTGGAAACATTTTAAGACGTTTTAAAGACTACGATTATGGCTATGATGGCATGATTGAAACCTTTAATGAAATAGGTGAAACAGATAACCTTACATTTAAGATTCAATTAAAATCAACAGATGTCATTCAGTTTTCATCGCAAAATCAAGGTTTTATTATTGATTTATCAAAAAGAGATTTAGAACTTTGGTTAAAAAGCCTCACACCCGTTTTATTGTTGCTTTATGATGCCCAACAAGAAGTTGCCTATTTTGTAGATTTACAATCCTATTTCAACGAAAATAAGATTGCTTTAAAAAATGTTCGTAAATTTGTCAGAATCTATATTTCGACAGAATCAGTTTTCAATACAGCAATTATTAAAAAATTGCAAAAACATTAAAATTATGATTACAACAGCCGTACCAAGTATTTTCTTAGAAATACGTATAACTTTTAACGAATTGATTGAAGTTTTAACCAAATTAGGATACCATCCAGAATTTGATGGAAAACACAATCTGTACATCAATGAGAAATATAAATCTATGGTTAAAATGCCCGTTCATAATCTTGATGAATTAATGGAAAGAGCAGATGTCGCAGCCTATTCATCCCGCTTATACCTACAAGGTGTCATAAAAGAAGAGGAAGACCTGATTAGAAAAATTCAGAAAAATCGCTTGAAAAAAAGTAAAAATTCAGGAAATAAAGGTCAAGCATCGGCTTAATACCTTGAATGCAATGCCTAAAACACCTTTTTACTGAGGGGGGCATTTTACCTAAAATCCCAAGCAATTATATGCCATTCTTTTCCATTCAAATCATCGAAAAATACATGAATTGTCTCAAAACCGATGCGATGATGCGCGGCTAATGAACGCCCGTTGTCCGCAGCGACTTCTGTTACCGCAAAATCGTAGCGGTCTGAAAACGCTTGACGATGTTCTGCATAAATGCCTTCTAAAACGCCCATGCCTCGATAACCCGCTTTCACACAAACTTGTCCTACGAGATAATATTTTTGTTCTCGACAAGGCTTACCTTTATAGTCCAATTGTGCAATCATATCGAGCATCGGTATCGCCGCTTCAATTGTTTTTGTCGCTTCAATTGTAGAAACAAGCGCATAACCGACAACTTGATTGTCCGCTCGAGCAATGATTTGCGGTTCGTCTGCCATCATTCTTTGTATGACAGTTGGGTTGTAAATAAAAGACACATAACCTTGACTATCAATGGTTTGCCTGTCTAAGTTTGAAGGCAAATTTTCACGTTGCAGTTCAAGTAAACTGTCTATTTCTGCTGGTTTTAAATGTCCAATTTCGTAATTTTTCATAATTGTCAATATTTCAATGAATTTGTAAAAAAACTTATCCGACACAAATTTCACAAATTGCACGAATAAAAATGAAGGTATTTTAAGGCGTTTTAAAACTGAATCTTCGATAAATAAAAATCAATTCGTGTAATTTGTGAAATTCGTGTCAACTAAATATTTGCTTATTTTCAAAGTTACCCAACCCCTCAGTATATTTTGGGCGTCTTTACTCATAGTTAAACTTTTCAAACGTCCGTTTTGAACGAAAATGAAACCGAAATAGTCGCAGGATGTGTGCGCAATGAGCGCAAATATCAAGAAATACTGTATCGTCGGCACTTCCCCGCGATGATACAGATGTGTTTGCGCTATACAAACGGCGACAGAGAACGGGCTTTGGAGATACTGAACGACGGTTTTTTAAGGGTTTTTAAAAAGATAAATACTTTTGCTTTCAAAGGTTCACTTGAAGGTTGGATAAGACGTTTGGTTTTTCATGCTATTTCGGACTATTTCAAGCAAAATAAGACGTATTTGGACGCTGTTGTCTTTTCTGATGTGTTGCCAGAGCAAAAAATAACGCAAAATACTGAGGGGGTGCTTTCAGAGTTGTATTACGATGACTTATTAAAAGTGATTGATAAATTGCCGCCTGCAACCTGTAAAGTTTTTACGCTTTATGCTATTGAAGGCTTAAATCATGCTGAAATTGGGGAGCAATTGAATATTTCTGTCGGTACTTCAAAATGGCATTTGTCAACAGCACGAGAGCAATTGCGAAAATTATTGGATACTAAAACGAATGCAACTGTTTGATAATCAACATAAAAAGTGGCTGTAAATAAAAGAACATGAATAAAGACAATCATAACGATTTCGAAAATCAAGGCTGGGAAGCGATGTTGCAATCCCTTAACCGCGAAATGCCCGTAGAGAAAAAACGGCGCAGATTCTTGTGGCTTGCATTTTTTATAGGTCTAACGGCAATAATGGGCGGTGGTTTTTGGTATATAAATACTGAAAGCCCTGTAACTACAGTGGATAAAACTATATCAAAACCAATTGTAGATATTGATTTGTCAAAAAATGATTTGTCAAAAAATACTGTTGCGGAACCAAATCCCGATAACATCGGGAAGGAGGATAAAAACGTTGATTTTAATAACAATAATACAATTATCGAAAATAAAATTGCCAATAAAAACAATAACAGTTTAAGTTCTATTAATAAAAATAAATCAATTGACAACCATAATAATAAAAATTTAAATTTAGTTGGAAACAATAAACCTATTGACAATAATAATAACAATTTATACTCACTAGAAAACAATAAACTTATTGACAACAATAATAACAATTTAAGTTTAGTTGAAAACAATAAATCTATTGACAAAAGAAATGAAATGAAATCAATAGAATTATTAAACAAAATAAAAATAGCCCCCCTCAGTATAGAACAAGATTCAAATCTAAAAATTGAGCCACAAACTATTTATGGACCAATTAAATATTTGGCAGACGTTCCTAAAAAACTGCGAATAGGCATAACCACAGGC
The DNA here is from genome assembly GCA_043772905.1 of Saprospiraceae bacterium. Lineage (GTDB taxonomy): Bacteria > Bacteroidota > Bacteroidia > Chitinophagales > Saprospiraceae > JAAFJT01. The sequence continues at coordinate 10,217 of JAYVFS010000347.1, forward strand.
TTACACACCGAAAAAGGACAAAAAATCGATGGTTTTCAAGCAGGTTTTGTTGTTAATCAAACATTGAATCATAGATGGTCAATAAATACAGGTCTGAATTTTAGGCAAACACATACATCAGGAGATAGTATTTCTTATTATAAAACAGAATATTTAGCAAATGCTTCACCGACAACTAATTTACAAAGTGGCACACCTATTTCTTTAGACAAACTATATTATTTAGAATTGCCTTTAACAATTGAATATCTTTTTAAAAAGAAATTTGCTTTTTCTACGGGTTTAAAAACTTCTTATTTAATTGGACAAAGTGTAAAAGAGAATGGCGGTTCTGTTTATTTTGTAAAAAGTAGTTTTACTTCTCAAAGTTCTTATGATTTATTGAATAAAGTAAATGCTACAACATTAGGACTGAATCGGTGGGATGTTTCTTTAATGGGTGGTTTTAGTTATTTACCTACTAAACATGTTCAATTGGGTTTGAGATATGATTTTGGTTTAAACAATATTATTAATCGAACAAATTGGTCGGCATATAATCGTTATTTAGGTTTTAATGTTGTTTATTTATTTTAGTAGCACGGGTTTAAACCCGTGCTACTAAAAAAGAGCAGCAAGTTTCCCCGCTGCTCCAGCATAAGTTCAAATCCTAAGACTTGAACAACATGTATTTTTACTGAGGGGGACTACATTTTGGGTAATTCCCACCCATTCTGATAATTCGCTTTTGTCAATTTATTCGCTTCATCATCGCCAATCAATTGTTGTTTCGCTGCATCCCAAAATATTTTACGATTGACACGGAAAGCTATGTTTCCTAACGACGCATTTAAAGCAGTATTTTGTGCAATGGCAATATCACAATTGGGTTTTGCACGTGATTTCATACAATCAACAAAGTTTTTAGTGTGGTTGTCGAGACCACTGCCGACTGATTTTATCAACGAAACAGCTTCCATGCGACCGACACCTTTGTCAATTTCAGGAATAACTTCCCAACCGTTTCTATCCACAACCAGCGTTCCCATATTGCCAATAAACCCAACGCCGTGGTCACGTCCATAAGGGCCGCCGTTGATGCCATTGGCGTGCTCCCAAATCATGGTGTAGCCATCGAATTCATAAATCGCTTGGCACGTATCAGGCGTTTCCATCGCACTATCGGGATAGGCAAAATTGCCGCCCGAAGCCATGACCGATTTTGGACCCGCCGCATTCATGCCGTACAAAGCCATATCAATGATGTGAACGCCCCAATCGGTCATCAAACCACCTGCATAATCCCAAAACCAACGAAAATCGAAGTGAAAACGATTCGGATTGAACGGTCTTTTAGGCGCAGGACCGAGCCACATATTGTAATCAACACCCGCTGGAGCAGGTGCATCAGGTCTCACAGGCACTGACTTCATCCAGCCTTGATATGCCCAAGATTTGACCGTCCGAATTTTGCCCAACTTGCCAGAACGCACAAAATCTATGGCATCTTGCCAATGCTGATGGCTGCGTTGCCACTGCCCTACTTGCACAACGCGGTCGTATTTTCGCGCCGCAGCCAACATGAGGTTACACTCTTCAATCGTTCGTCCGAGTGGTTTTTCGACATAAACATCTTTGCCAGCTTCACAAGCATAAATCATTGGCAAAGCATGCCAATGGTCAGGTGTACCGATGATAACGGCGTCTATGTCTTTGTTTTCCAATAACTTACGAAAATCGCCATACCCCTTGGGTTTAGTACCCCTCAGTTTTTCAACATCGTTTTGACGTTCCGTCAAGACATTGGCATCGACATCACAGAGACCGATGCAATCAATTTCAGGCATTTTCAAAATGGATTTTAAATCGGAAAAACCCATGCCTTTGCAACCAATTAAACCCACGCGAATTTTGTCGCTGGGTGCAATCGTTGAGGTTTTACCGAGAATACGGTTCATTGGCAAAGCACTCATTAAGGCTAAACCACCAACTGTTTTAGAAGATTCTGATAGAAAATAACGTCTTTTCATTTGCGTAGTTTTTCTTGTTGTTTAATAATCTCACAAATTTAATTAAAAAAACAAGGCAAACAAATGACGTTTTGTAAAAAATACTGAGGGGGTATTTTGTGGCTCGACAATCGCTATCTAAGCAAGGCGAGTTTTAACAAGTCACTCAAATAAGTTCAACCTTTTGTTTTTCTACTGTTTAACCTTACTTTTGTCGAATTACTAAGCTCATTCTTTTCAAACTAAGTTGTAGCAAAACGCACCCTATTATTCAGACACAATGGGTTTTGTCTTTTATAAAAAATTGAAAATCATTACTTTATGAAAAAACCATTTATTCTATTTATAACTTTTATTTTTTTACACACCTCCTTTTGGGCGCAAAACTATGATGTCTGTATCATCGGCGGCAGTACAAGCGGCACAGCGGCAGGTATTCAAGCGGCAAGGCTTGGAGCGAAAACAATCATCGTTGAAGCATCGCCGTGGTTGGGCGGCATGCTCACTTCGGCGGGAGTTTCCGCTACTGATGGCAACCACGATTTACCGTCGGGTTTGTGGGCGGAGTTTCGTCAAAAGTTGTATGATTATTATGGTGGTGAAAAAGAAGTGCAAACGGGTTGGGTCTCAAACACACAATTTGAGCCACATGTGGGTGCTAATATATTCAAGGAAATGGCAGCTAAAGAAACATATTTAACCGTTTCATTTGATTCTAAATTATTGTCTATCAACAAGTTAGAAAACAAAGGAAAACCTGAAAATACTGAGGGGTATTATTGGAAAATAATAATCAAAACAAAAAAAGGCAAACAGACCATTCAAGCACGCATAGTCATTGATGCCACAGAATTAGGTGATGTTGCAAAAGCAGTCGGTATTCCTTATAGAATTGGAACGGATGACCCTTCGGAAACGGGAGAAGTGGGTTTTGCATCCAAAAAAACGGATATTGTTCAAGATATGACTTTCACTGCCATTCTTAAAACGTATGGAAAAGGTGTTGCCCCACTCGTCAAAAAACCTAAAAATTATGACGCATCTCTATTTCAATGTGCGTGTGCGAGTCGTTGTCCCAAAGCAGAAAGTATCATAGATTGTGATAAAATGTTGAATTATGGCAAATTGCCAAACGGCAAATACATGCTCAACTGGCCCAGTAATGGCAATGATTTTTACGCAAATGTCATTGATGCAACCGATAAAGAACGTTGTTCTGCCTTTGACAAAGCCAAACAGCATACACTTTCATTTATTTATTTTATTCAAAATGATTTGGGTTTTAAAAACTTAGGTTTAGCTGACGATGAATTTCCGACCAAAGACCGGATGCCTTTCCTGCCCTATTTTCGAGAAAGCCGTCGTACTGAGGGGGTCGTGACGATGACCGTCAATCATATTTTAAAGCCTTTTGACCAAAAAGAAAAACTGTACAGAACAGGTATTGCGGTCGGTGATTATCCGATTGACCATCATCATGCGCAATATCCGAACGGTGCGCCTAACTTAAATTTTCCGCCTGTTCCCTCGTTTAATGTGCCGCTTGGCGCATTGATTCCTAAAAATGTTGACAATTTTATTGTCGCTGAAAAGAGTATTTCGGTTACGAATATTGTGAATGGCTCTACCCGTTTGCAGCCTTGCGTTTTGCTGATTGGACAAGCGGCGGGGACGTTGGCTGCCTTGTCTGCTTTAGAAAACACAACGCCTAAAGATATATCTGTTCGGAAAATTCAGGCTATTTTGCTTGAAAAAGGGGCATATTTAATGCCTTATTACGATATAAAACCCAATCATCCGCATTTTCAAGCGATTCAACGCATTGGCGCATCGGGTATACTGAGGGGTATCGGCGAGCCTTACAAATGGGCGAATCGGACGTGGTTTTATCCTGATTCGACGATCCTGAATAAGGATTTTTTACCGCCCTTCGATGACTTTGGTTTTGATATAAAAGATATGACACCGCAGCAAGCAAACCGAAAAGTAACTATTTATGAAGCGGTAGCCTTGGCTTTTGCAATGATGGAAACGAAGCCTGATGTGTCTTTTGAAGGCTTTCTTGAAGGTGTAGGACGGAATTGGGACACGCGGTTAAATCTTAAAAATTTTGAACCGAATCGTGCCATTACACGCCTTGAAATTGCGGTGCTTTTCGACCGAATTGCCAAGCCATTTGATAGAGCTATTGATTTTAAGGGTAATATAAAAACCAGTAATTAGAGCAACCAAAAGATAGTATTCAACTCTTTCAGAGTTGAGAGATAGCTTTCATAACGTCCGTAGATTTCATCTACGGTTATTCGTGTTCAATTCCTTCGGAATTAAGTACATTATTTTTTCACAGCATCTTAACAAAAGTGTTGTTTAATAAAAAAGCCAAACGATTCGTTATGAATCGTTTGGCTTTTTGATGGTTTGAAACGCCGAATATTGTGTTTTTTATATACCAAATTGACGCTGCCATTCTAAAACGCCTCCTTCTAAGTTTCGGACATTTTGATAACCCATTTGCATCAAAAACTGCTTCGCTTGACCTGAACGTGCGCCTGAACGACAATGTATAACGATTTCGTCGTCTTTATGGTCTGCTAATGCACCTGTTGCGGCTTCTGGAATTGTGCCAAGGGGCATCAATTCTGCACCCAAATTAAATTCTGCAAACTCGTCTGGTTCACGTACATCAATGAAGACAAATTTATCGCCTGCTTCTAAGCGTTTTTTAAGTTCACTGACAGTTATATCTCCCATAATCACTGATTTAAATTGTTATTTTATGATTTTTATAATTTACCGATTAACCGCAAATTTATGAATGAAAGTTTGATTTGTATTAATATTTCTGACTTTTAAAAAATAAATACCTGTTGGCGTGTTGTCCAAATTCAATTGTCCCCCCCTCAGTATTTCGCGCTTTTGAAGCTGTCCGACGAGGTTAAAAACGCTCATTTCGTAGTCTTCTTCATTGCCTTTTTTCAAATCAATATACAAACGGTCTGATGCGGGGTTTGGATAAACGGTCATGACTTCCGATAAAGGCAATTCTCGTGTGGATAATGAACTGGTATTTTGAGCCACTTTATTGCCAACAACGGCGCGAATCATCAAAGCACCTAAGGGATAATATGGGATTGTGTCCCATTTACTGTTGATTTTTGTAAATATATATTTCGCTTTGTCAAAGCTGTTTCTGTCCAAACCGATGGGAATTTGGTCATCAACATTCTGATAACCAACATAAAAAGTGGTATTGGCGGGTAGGAAAATAGCGGTGTCTCTGCCACCTGTTTTGGTTTCAAGTCTGTAAGTTGTCATGCCTTGAAGGGAATCCACTTTGGCATCAACTGAAAACGGCGAGACGTTTTTCTTTTCGTAAATCGGCGTTGTGTTCAAGGAATCTTTCCAAATCTGAATGTTGAATTTCGGATCTATGAATTGATATTTTTTGCGGACATAAGGAAAAGAAAACTGCACACCGCGCAAGGTATCCGCCACATTTGTACGGAACTGAACGGCTGTTTGTTGACTGAAACCTGTGGCTGCATACATCAATTCTGCTGTACCGTCGTCGTAAGCAAAGTAATTTGAAAAAATTGTTTTGCGGGTGACAACATCGTTGCGGGTAGCGACTTTAGCCAAATCTTTCCCTTCTTGACCAGCAATTACAAGGCTATTTTCAGTTGTAACAATCAGATTTTCAGTTGTTGAAGGCACTGTGCCGAGTTGACTGCGCAGCGACAACGGATATGTTTTTGTAGCGGATTGATAAAACTGATTGGGCGGCACGTTCACACCGTCGAGAATCGTAATGGTCGAAACGGCTGAAACACCGGTCGAAGTTGTGATTTTTACATTCGTATTGGTCGGATTGCGTTGGTCAACAAAATGATTATACAGTCGTGCTTTAAATTTATCATTAACCTCCGTAGCCACATTAGGGAAAGCATGTTTCCACGGCATGGAGCTATAACGGGTCAGAAGCGGGCTGGGCGCATCCACAAACGCCAAATCATCAAGTGTTTTGTCATTTAAACGACGATTTGTCCCAATTTTGACATAATCGAGGTGCCACAATTCATTGGCTCCGTCAATTTGACCATAGTTATAAAAGCGGAATTGAAATTTTCCATATAAATATTTGGTATCTTTGATAGGCACAAAATACATGGTAAAAGGCGGGAAACTATCGTCTGCGATATACGTTTTGAAGCCTTTGAAAGCTCGAACGATTTGCCAATTGCCCGCATTGTCTCTAAATTCCAAGACCATAGAGTCCTTTTCTAAAGGTTCATAACTCAATCCTTTTGGCTGCAAAAAGAAGGTCATATATATGGAGTCCGAAGCCGCCAAAAGGCGTTTACTACCGTCTGGATTCGTAAATGTTCGCAAATTGATATAGTTCGAGGTCAAATAATCGCCTTTACCATATTCACCCGCTTGCCCATAAGGTTTGCCATTGTAGTTGATACCGTCAAAAGTTGCTACGCCTACTGAGGGGGGGCTAAAACCCATCGTTGAATTGACAAAAACTTTGTTATCAAGCCATAAATTAGGGTCTGGATAAGGACCTGGATAGCTGAAATCGTCAATAAAGGGCAGGTCAATAGAGTCAGGAATGAGACTTTCTGCTTGTGGCAGTTCAGCATATTTCTCTAAAACTGGATAAGTACTGAGGGGGAGTAACCGAACACCTTCCGTTTGAGCTTGCACACAATAAGTGCTGAAAATAAGTAAAAAAGCAATGTAAATACGTCTCATGTTGAGATTGTGAGATTATGAGATTTGTGATTGCGCAGCGCGCGATTGAATAGTTTTGAAAACGGTTTTTACGTTCAGATGTTGCCTTTTGGCTTTAGAGCGTGCAAAGTTAACATTTTTAAGTCAATTAGTCATAAGACAACAGTCTAAGGTTATCTTGAGAATGCCTAATAACAAAATGACCAATGACTATTTTACCTAAAAAAAATTGTGCCACTCTTTGACAGGGTGGCACAATTTAATTTTTACAAAAGAATATTATTGATTGATAATCAATTTATTAGACATAACACGATTACCTTTTGACAAGGTATAAATATAAATACCATTGGGCAAGCCCGTTACATCGAGGTCGAAAGTATTCTGACCCGACTGGATACTGAGGGGTCTTGAAATGACGCGACGACCTAATAAATCGGTGACATTAAACGTGAATTTATCTGAAACCGTTGACTCGATCCTGATGACTGTTTTGCCATTTGTTGGGTTGGGTACAGCAGTCATCCCACTAACTTCTGTCAAGTCATCAGCGGCGGTCGTACAATGCGTATCGTTGGCAGCATAAACTTTTAAGTCATAAGAGCCCGGAGCAATAGCACCTGGAAAGGTCAAATCATATCCATTTGGAAAAAGAGAGGCATAAAAACCGCCAGGATAGGCTTTTCCAGAAATAACCAATGGATAGGTTTTGATAGCATTAGTCGCTGCAGGGGAGCCAGAAAGTGCAACACAGCCATAGGTTTGCTTTTTCCAAACGCAATTTGGCGGATTACAAGCATAACTTAAACCTGTCGGCATACCTGCAATAGCAGAACTTTTACCTATTAAGACGCTGTCAAGAGGCACTTGAATGGTTCCAGCACCGAAAGGATTGGGAACAGTTAGGGTGTCTCCGACTTTAATCGTCCAAACGAAACTATAAGCTTTCGTTAAACATGCAACTTTGTCAATGCCACCATTCGGTCGAACTGAATCAATATAGGGCAAAGGATAAACACCAGATAATGAATCACGATAACGAATTGTATCGGGTTTGCAAACGGGTGTTTGTGCATTCACTGTCGTGACGAAGAAGGCGAAAAAGCCGATAACAAGGTGTATTTTTAATCTCATAATTTTTGTAATGGTTTTTGATGATAAATAATTATTATTCAACGGTGAATTTACGATGAATATTTGAATAAAGTCAAGCCTTGTTAGGTTTAACATTTCTTTTAACTTTGGGGCTGTTTATGAATTCGAAATTTTCAAAATTGCCCATTCTTAAAAACTCTTATTGATTTTTTGCGTTTCAAAATTAATGATCGTTTTTTGATTTTTTTTCAATGGGCGTTACCCATTGCTTTTACATCACGCCCTTTCAGGGCTAAGCGTTTGTTACTTTTCACTTATAACTTTTCACTTATAACTTTTCACTTACTTATGTTTTCACTTATAGATTTGATTGGCAATACGCCTATGGTTAAATTGCAAAAACTGAACACCAACCCAAATGTAACTATTTTTGCAAAACTCGAAGGAAATAACCCGGCAGGTAGTGTCAAAGACCGACCTGCGCTGAATATGATACGTGCGGCTATCGAACGCGGCGATATTTCTCCTAATATGCCTTTGGTTGAAGCAACAAGCGGCAATACAGGTATTGCTTTGGCGATGATTGCACGTTTGTATGATTTGGAAATTGAATTGGTGATGCCTGCAAACGCAACGCGTGAACGGGCTTTGGCTATGGAAGCCTACGGTGCACATGTGACTTTATTAGAAACCATTGAAATGTGCCGCGACTATGCCGAAGAAAAAGCAGCGACGGGCAAGTTCTATATGCTCGACCAATTTGCCAATCCAGACAATTATATGGCGCATTATAAAACCACTGGACCTGAAATATGGCGTGATACGCAAGGAAAAGTGACCCATTTTGTCAGTTCGATGGGCACAACAGGGACAATTATGGGTACTTCTATGTTTTTAAAAGAACAAAATGACGACATTCAGATTGTCGGATGCCAACCTACTGAGGGGTCTTCGATTCCAGGTATTCGGCGTTGGGAACCCGAATATTTGCCTAAAATATTTGATGCTTCACGTGTGGATTCGGTATTAGATGTTTCAGAAGCGGAGTCAGTGGCGACAACAAGGCTTTTGGCAAAAGAGGAGGCTATTTTTGCAGGTATGAGCTCTGGTGGTGCAGCTGCTTGTGCTTTGCGTTTAGCCAAAACATTGACCGAAGGCGTGATTGTTTTTATCGTTTGTGATCGGGGTGATAGGTATTTGAGTAGTGATTTGTTTGGGTAACTGAAAGAAGATTTGTTCATAAAAGGCTGTCTAAAAAGGGAAAACTCGCTTTTCCATGCAGAATATTATTAGGTCTTCGAGCGATTAATCTTAGGAAGATTTTAAATCTTCCTAAGATTGAACGAGTTCCTAAATAAAATTCTGTTTGTGGAATTTGAACGTTGCCTTTTGAGACAACCTCTTGAGACACTCATTTATTCCCCTTTACCCAATAAATTAAGCATAAAAGCAAACTGCATGGCTGTCAAACGGCTTAATTCAAACCGTCCTGCACCTGAACTGATACGCGCTGCCTTATCACAATGAAAAAGAATGGGATTTTTTCCTGTGTTATTTACCCTTAGTTTTTGAACCCATTTTGCTGACGAATAATAAGGTACTTGCGAATCATTGAGGTTGGCAAACGCAAAAACTGCGGGGTAATTGGCTGGTTTCACATTGTCATAGGGCGACCAAGACAACATATAATCGTAGTAATTTTTTTCTTTTGGATTCCCCCATTCATCATATTCCAAGGTAGTCAGTGGCAACGTTTCATCGAGCATATCAGAAACTACGTCCGTCCATGGCAATTCTGCAACAACGCCTTTAAACAAATCAGGACGCATATTCATAGCCGCAGCGACCAACATACCACCCGCACTTGAACCATAAGCAAAAAGGCGGTCTGTTGATGTAAAACGTTGACGTACAAGGTATTCTGCACAATCAACATAGTCATTGAAAGAGTTTTTCTTCTTCAATAATTTGCCATCTTCATACCACTTTCGACCCAATTCCTGACCGCCGCGCACATGAGCGATGCAGTAAACAAAACCTCTGTCGAGCATACTTATCAAATCAGACTGAAAATGAGGGTCAACGCTGATACCATAAGAACCATAAGCATACAAAATCATAGGATTGGCACCATTATTCAAAAAAAGGTCTTTGCGATAGACGATACTGAGGGGTACTTTCACGCTGTCACGCACTGTAATCCAAATCCGTTTTGACTCGTATTTTGATATATTATAACCCGCTACATTAACTTGATGCAAAATCGTTTTAGACTTAGTTTTGATGTCATAACTAAACGTAGAAGGCGGCGTTGACAAAGATTGATAGTTAAAACGGATGCTGTCGAGTGCAAAATTATCTAAATCCGCAAGGCTCATTTCTGCCATATAAGCCTCTTCGCCGAGGTCAATCTCATGCCACGTTTTATCTTCCCGATTGAGAATACGTATTTTATTTAAGCCTTTTAATTTGTCTTGTATGACGATATAATTTTTCAAAACGGCAAAATCCTCTAACAACGATGAATCACTGTGCGGAACAACGTCTTTCCAGTTTTTAATACTCAAATTACTGAGGGGGGCTTTTGAGAGTTTAAAATTGGGCGAATTCTCATTGTTTTGAATAAAAAACTCATTTCCTTCATAGTGATTCACATCATATAAAAGATTCCGTTGCCGAGCTTGAACCAGTTTAGGGGCGTCGTCCGTCTTGTTGGCATCAAAAAATCGAAACTCATTGGTCGTATTACTATATGCCCCAATAAAGATAAATTGCAGACTCTTTGATTTGTTTAAAGCCAAGACATAAGATTTATCTTTTTCTTCATAAATCGGTTTATCTGTGTTCAAGTCTAATCCCAAAGTATGCCTCATGACTTTATACCCTCGAACAGTTTCATCTAAAACTACATAGAACAAATGCTTCGAGTCATTCGTCCATTCCAAAGCTTGGGAAGCAGTATTGGGTATTTTTTCAGCTAAAAGTTCACCTGTTGATAGGTTTTTGATATACAAAATATGGCGTCTTTCACCTGTTGTATCCACTAAATAGGCAACAAAATTATTGTTAGGGCTGACAACAACATCCGATAGTTCAAAATGAGTATATTTTTTTGCGAGTTCTGGCAAATTCAATAACACTTCTTCTGCCCCACTCCACGTCTCTTTTTTGCGACAAACCAAAGGGAAAGCCTTATTCAGTTCATACCGATTATAGTACCAATAACCATTTTTTTTGATGGGTAAATCTTTCTTTTGCAGTTCTTGTTTGTCCATTATTTCTTTGAACAACACGTTTTGTAACCCCTCAGTATGCGCAAGCATTTTTGAGGAATATACATTTTCAGCATCCAGTAAATCCATGACAGCCGAATCCTGTGGATTCGACATCCAGAAGTAGTCGTCAAAGCGACGATTGCCGTGTTCTTCAAAAATTTTTGTCTCCTTTTTTGCAATTGGTGGAGCGACATCTTCAGCTTTTTGTGGCGGTTTATTCCTACAAGCCGAGACAATTAAACAACAGGCAAAACCGATAATTATCGTGTAAATTCTCATGTATGCGTATTTTGGCTTAAGTGGTTGTCCATTTACGGTTCAAATTTTGTTCAAATTTTGAATGCTTTTTATAACGGTTCTGCTTGTAAGTGCTAAAGTTTGAAAGAACTAACGAGTTCTACAAGTTTTTTATCAAAAAAATATGTTTGTGTGTAAAAATATCGGGAGATGAGCGTAAATGGTTATGGTTTTAAGGAATTTTTTTTAATAAAAATAGCCAATACTTTTCAGCATCGGCTTTAATTTCCGTGTTTATATCATCAAAAATAATGTGAAATAGTTTGTTTTCCCTCTGACTTAGTAATAATTCTTTGACGAAAAAGAATACGTAAGTCATATTTCAGATATAATTTATATTGCTTAATTTAAAACCCTACAAATTAAAAGTTGATTAGTTTGAAAATTTTTTAAAACAAATTTTTTATAAAAAAAAAGTTGATTGACATAGTTGGAAAGAGAA
>JAYVFS010000348.1:0-22031 GCA_043772905.1 Saprospiraceae bacterium
CGAACTTGCGGATATGCGAGACTTCTAAGCAATCAGTTTCGCATATATCGCATCTATCCACAAAAATAATATTCTCTAACAATAAAAAAAATGTTTTCATAAGAAATTGATAATTAAGTTTTTAGCACTTCGTATTTGATGTATTTACCCTATACAAGCCGCTAAATACTGAGGGGTATCGCTGTTTCGGGATATATCCTTCGCATTTGATGTATTTTGAATTTATTGCGATTTCGCATTCGATGTACTTTAAATATCCAAATCATCTAAAGGACTTCTCGTTACTGTCAGTTGTGATTTAATAACATGCAAATATATCTGTGTCGTTAAGATAGAAGCATGACCCAAAACCTTCCTAACAAAATCTAGATCACTGGTTGATTTCACCAATTCCGTCGCAAAAGTATGGCGCAAACTGTGCGTTGAGACCTGTTTATTGATTTTTGCTTTTGCTAATGCTTCGGCAAATATCAACTGAACGCTGCGGGTTGAATAATGTCCACCGTCAGGACTTTCAAAAACCCAGTTAACTGGAGTCGGCTTGTGTTCTTTAAAATATTTTTTAAGATATGCGATAGATTTTTCAGACAATATGCTGAAACGGTCTTTGTAGTGTTTGCCATTGTCAACAAACACTGTTTTTTCAATAAAATCTAAATCTTTATGCCTCAATCGCACCAATTCACCAACACGCAAACCACTTCCATACATCAACATCAACATACATTTGTGTTTTAGATTGCCAACTTGTTTCAATAATCTTGCAACTTCGTCAGGTGTCAAAGTCTTCGGCAAATGTTGCTCCTTTTCAGGGCGATATAAATTTTCTACTTTATCATATTGATTCAAAAGTCGCCCATAAAAAGCCTTGAATGTACTAACCAAATGGTTTTGTGTACTTTTGGAAATATTCTCTTCCTTTATACGCTTCAATATATACGCCTTAATTTGGGCATGTGTTATTTGACTCGGCATAGTATCTGGATACTGATACAGAAACTGTATCAAGACATTCCTATATCCTTTCCGTGTTTCATACGTTTTGCGTTCTTCTATCAACAATTCTTCAAATTTTGTCACAGCCAATTGCTGTTTGCCATTCAATCTATCAAACAAAGAAATATTTTCTTCTTTTGGGGTCTTAGGTTTCAAACTTAACTTAGGTTCAAAAACAGGCGGTTGAATGAGCCGAAACTCTTTATTAGTTGGCGGTATCAATTTACCTTCAAACGCACTTTTCAGTTTGTCATAAATCAGTTGACTATAAGGAACAAGCCACATATATTCCTGTGGATGCCATATTCGACCTTCTATTTTTTTGATAATTTCACGACTGATATTATCTGTTGATGGTATTGGAACGCCTAAATATTTTTGTTCATTCAAAACAATTTTTTCAAGTTGATAAGGTGTTTTATGCACAAAAAGTATTTTTGTGTCTTCTTTTTTTTCATTTACAGCGTTTTGAACAACTGTTTCCGTCGGTAGAATAAAATGATTCAAATAATCCGCTTTCAGTTGCAATTTCGGCTTTTCCCACATCTCTGATGCTGGAATACTGAGGGGAGGCATATTCTTCTGAATATTCAAAGTAAAATCCTTGAAATGCAGCGTAAAAATGTCCCAATTCTGCTGCGTTTTCAAAAAATGCCAACACTTATGCGTCGGACTCCACCGACTTTGCGGCACTTTTTTAATTAAATCAATGACATCTGTTTGATTCGGTATGAAAACAGCAATTCGGTTTTCATTGTCCATTATAGCAGGTTTGACAGGAATGACACAATTCATAGCTTCCTCGTTTGATGTTTTAGATAAGTTTTGTTCAAAAGTATTGTTTAGCCCCAAAAATAATTATTTTTTTCAAAAAAAATCAAACACCCACCCAAAATGCACACTCTTTCGAGAAATAAATTTCCTCTGCGCAAAACAAGCGATTTCTATCAGGGAACAAGCGATTTCTATTAGGGAACAAGCGATTTCTATCAGGGAACAAGTGATTTCTGTGAGGGAACAAGCGATTTCTGTGAAGGAACAAGCGATTTCTGTGAGGGAACAGGTGATTTCTGTGAGGTGATGTGATATTTCCGTCTCTTTCCTATTTTAAGGGCATTAAACAAAAATAAGTTATTTTTAAAAAAAAAATAAACTTTTTGAAACTTTGAAAAATGCTTAATCGTATGACTTTTTCATTATTAATTATTTTCTAATAAACTATTTTTTCTAATTTAAATTTTAATAAAATGAAAAAGAAAAGTTCTTTTAAATGTACACAGCAAGAGCTGTATCTCATTGTCCCACTGGCGTGGGGACTTTGCCGCAAAAATTTATCGCGTTTTGCGAAATATTTCGGCGTTTATACTGAGGGGTATGTGGCTGACCGCATCGCCGAAGTGGCAGTGGCGAAAGCGATTCCCAATTACTATTCTCGGAAGGATGAACCGAGTAGCAAACGGGTGTTATTGGACGCAGCGATTGCAGATTGCTGCCACTTCTTTCTGTTTTTGGAAGCCATGATTGCAGAGACTTATCGCGCTGAAATGTTGGAGATGAAATATCAAGCGGTTGGTACGGCATATTATGGCAAAGCAGAACAAGGGAATGAAGGCGCACTGAATGATTTGAATGATTCAGCGATTAAATTCATGACCGCTAATGAAGCAGATTTGAAGGCGGATAATAAGATGACGGATGCTTTTATGGTGGATTATCAAGCGGCGGTCGCCAACTATGAGGCGTGCAGAATGGCTTATAATGATAGTTCAGAAACAGCGACGAGCCTGACTCAAGACAATTCAGAAGCGAACGAAAAAATATTCAAAAAGATGATGGGTATGTTTGCTCACGCTCAAATTGTCTTCAAAAAAGAACCAGAGATGCGTGCCCAATTCACATTCACCAATGTTTTGAACCAAGTCGTGAGTGCGGGCGTGGCGGGCATCCGTGGTAAAGTGACGGAATTAGGGACTAAAAAAGGTATTAACAAAGTCAAAATCGGGATTGAAGGTAAAGAAAAGACGTATGAGACCGATAAATTGGGCAAATATGACATCGCTCAATTGGCAAATGGGACATACACCGTTATTTTTAGCTGCGAAGGCTACAACGATGTGGTTTTTGACGATTTTGAAGTTAAAACGGGTGTGTATAATACTTTGAATGTGGGGATGGAAGCGGTTGAAGTAGGGGAGTTGGTGGCAGCTTAGGAAATGATGAATGATAAGTAATGAATGATAAATGATGAATGATAAATGATGAATTTTAAACGGCTTAAAAATTCATCATTTATCATTCATCATTTATCATTCATTACTTATCATTCATTAAATAACTTTATTCACCACCGCAAACCGTATCAACCCCGCTACACCATGCACGTTTAGTTTCTGAATCAAATTATTCCGATGTGTATCCACCGTTCGCGGACTGATAAACAGTTTTTGACCAATTTCTGTACTCGAATAACCTTCGGCAACCAGTTTTAGGATTTCAATTTCGCGGTCAGTTAATATGTCGAGAGATTGTGATGAATGATGCGTTGTTTTACTCAATAAAGTCAAAGCGACATCGCCTGAAAAATAAGATTCACCTCTCGCCACTTTTTTAATCGCATCCGCCAATTCATTGGAAGATGCATTTTTAAATAAAAACCCTTTAGCGCCTTTATCCACACTTTTCTGAATCACTTCTTTGTTGTTCAACATGGTGAGCATGATGACTTTTACGCCAAAGAAGGTTTTTGTAATCTCTTCCAACGTTTCCAAGCCACCCAAGACGGGCATATCTACATCCATCACAACTACGTCTGCGTGTTTACCATTTTTCAATAAATGCAAAACCTGTTTGCCATCGGATGCTTCGCCAATGACATCTACAAAACCCAAGTCTTCGAGCAAAGACTTAAAGCCTTGCCGCACCAAATGATGGTCGTCGGCGATGATGACTTTTATTTTTTGTTCCATTTTATACCCCCTCAGTATTTAGGTAATGATGAATGATAAATTATGAATGATGAATAAGCCTTAAAGAGGAATTCTAATCGTAGAAACTGTACCAACCACCGCGCCTTTTTCAGAAAAAAAGGTGCCACCTAAATTGTTGACCCGACTCAATATATTCAACAAACCCATACTGCTTTTATTTTTAGCGGCTTCAAAATCAAAACCTTTGCCGTTGTCTTCGAAGCGCATAATCAATTGATTGCCAGCTTTGTATAGTTGCAAAATGACCTTGGACGCATGGGCGTGTTTCAAAATATTGTTCAATAACTCTTGGGCTATGCGATACAAACCCACTTCCGTTTTATCATTCAAGCGTTCTGGCAAATCAAAATGTTCAAATTCAGATTGCACATTGCTGTGTTGTAAACTATTCCGCAACAGCATTTCTAAAGCGGATACTAAACCCGATGATTCAAGGTTGGGTGGCATCATCACATGAGCAATATTCCGTACTTCGGTGCAAGAGTCATTGAGTTGATTGGTCAATTGTTCTATATTCACCGCTTCATCGGGTGCAATCTTTTCTATTTTGTTTTGTAGCCGATTAAAGCCCAATTTCAAGGCGACCAATTCCTGTGCGATGCCATCGTGTAGGTCTTTTGCAATCCGTTTGCGTTCTGCTTCTTGTGCTTCAATGACGGCATTTAAGCCCAACTTCTGTTCTCGGATTATGGCAGCATCTAATATCGCTTTTTGTTTCAAACGGTAACGATTGTAATACAAATAAGCAAAAGCCGCCAAAACTAATAGGCTGATAATCAAGGCAATGAGCCAAGTGCGTTGTCGAAAGTTTTCGGCTTTTTGCTCCGATATTTCCAGATTTTGTAGGGCTATTTGGGCTTCTTTCCTTTGCGTTTGATATTTTGTATCTATTTCAGCGACATTTTTGACATTTTCAGCTCTAAAAATAGAATCTTTTAAAGCGATATTTTTTTTCAACCAAAACAACGCTTCTTTATCATTACCCATTTTTTCATGCGCTAAAGATAAATGCTCATAATATTCGCCCAAAGGGTCTATCTGTTTGGTTTCCAACATAATAGCATATCCTGTTTGGGCATATTCCAAGGCTTTTTGCGGTTTATTCAAACCATTATAGGCGGTGGCAATATTGATATAAGGGTAAACAAGATTAACATTGCGTTTAGCTTCTGTCAAATACTTAATAGACCGTTCACAATAATCTACGGCTTCTTGATATCGCCCTTTTTTGTTCAATAAATGCCCCATGCCGCCTTCAATGACCCCTGCTACAAATTGGTTTTTGTATTTGAGGGCAACAGCGATACCTTTATGAGCATACTCAATGGCTTTATCAATATCTCCAGCCATGCCATGAGCGGTGGCAAGGTTATTATAGGTGAACATCGTTTTTTTTTCCTCACCATGTTCGAGCCTAATTTTCAAGGCTTTTTCTAAAAATTCAAAGGCTTTATCAAAAGCTTTTTGGTCGGCGTATAAATTGCCAATATTGGCATAAGCGGAAGCCGTGCCACTGAAATCATTCAGTTTTTCAAAGGTTTCAGCCATTTTTAAGTAGTAAATGATGGTGGAGTCGGTTTGAAACAACTCACTAAAACACGAACCGATATCGTTATAGGCTTTCGCCATCTCTTTGAGGTTGTTCATTTGTTGATGTATCGCCAAGTCTTGTTTGAACAATTTTATGGCACCTATAAAGTCGCCACGACCGTGCTGAATTTGACCTCTAAAATTCAAGGCGTATGCTTTTGCCCTTTGGCTTTTGTAGGTATTAGCCATTTGTTCCAATGTATCAGCATAAGGAACAGCCTTTTCAAAGTTCATCTCCATCACTTCTAAAGCGATGTCCTTGTAAATAGCCATTTTTTTTTCTGGATTGGTTTCTTTCGCTAACACTAAACGGAGACTATCAATGACGGTTTGTTGCGAAAGAGCATGGGTTGGATTGATAAAGATTGTTATAAAAACAATCAAACTGTTGTAGATTATTTTCATTCTCATAGGTCAGCAGATTATATGTAAAAAAGAAGATTTCCACGCCTAATTTGCTATAAAATTAAAAAATCCTAATGGAATAACCTAAAACAATCTTAGTTAGATTTCAAATCTTACTGAGATTTAGTACCCCCTCAGTAAAAAGCCCTTTTTTTTTCAAAAAATACGCACTTCTGCGTAGCACATTACGCAAACCTACCGATGTTTTCACGCCTTTGACACGCCCATCTTTGTATCATCAAAAGCAAACAATCATTCATCCATATCAAAAAACAGCATTAATCAAATGGAAAAGTTTATTCAAAAAAGCAACGCCGAACTACTCGTTAGCAGCACTATTTTACTCACTTTATTCATGGCATTTTACCTTGTTGATTGGCATTTTCTTATTCAATTATGCACTCAATTTTGTCAAGGTGTCTCTATTGGTCAAGCGCGCTTGACAGGAGTTCATCCTTAATTTGTTAACCTCAAACCGTTTTATACTGAGGGGTACAAAATGATGTATCTGAATGAAATTTACAGGAAATACGCACATCTGCGTAGTGAATTACGAAAATCTACTGATGTTTTACGCTTCCAACGACATGCACCTTTGTAACATCAAAAGCAAATAATGAAAAAAATCTATTATCATTTATCCATTATCCATTATTCATTATTCATTATCCATTATCCATTATCATTTATCCATTATCAATTATTAAATCATTTTATTCAATTAATTTAAATTCTTAAAAATCATGAAATCAGTCAAATTGTTTTTTGCAGCACTTTTAATGACAAGTATGTTTTCAACTATACATGCTCAAAACTCTAACACTAAAGCTGAAGTTATTCAGATGTTCAATGCCGTAGCAGACGCATTCGACAAAGGTCTTGATGAAAAAGGCTTTAACTACTACACAGAAACGGCTACTGAAATCACACCCGATGGCAATTTAAGTGTAGGCAAAAAAGCCTTGCGCGCTTCATGGGACGGATTTTTGAAAATGACGGATACCAGACCGACTTTTACTTACACCAACCCTAACGTTCAAGTCCTTACGCCAGATGTAGCGGTTATTACTTTTGATTCCGAAGCAGATATTAAAATCCAAGGGCACAAGTCGGGGGTAAAACAAAAGGGATTGCAGTTGTGCATAAAATCAATGGTAAATGGTATATCGAAGCGGACGCTATCATACCGATTATGCCAATGCCTGCACCTGAGACGCAAGTTGTAGGTAAAAATTAAAGAACGCGATAGTTATTGCTCTTAAAATCAAAGGAGAACACCCCCTCAGTATTGTCGGTTTTTGCCGATTTTACTGAGGGGTATCCTAAAGAACCAAATGGAATTTGCACGTATAAAAATTATGCAATACAAGGCATATAAGATAGTTACTTTTCTTGAACTCAAATTCCAATCAACTTATTATAAATTTACTCCTCTCCTAAGTCACCTGAACGACTATAAGATTACATTCATCTTTTAAAATCAAGGAAAAATGGCAACGACAATCTTTCTTTGGGCAAACGTATTGCTTTACAGCTTTCATTTTGCGGGTCATTTACTCAATCTGATTGTCAATATTCCAAATTGGTCAACAGGGGAGATTAAAGTGATGAACAACTACGTAAACTTCTATCATAAGCGCAAAAACACACGATAATTTGCGCCCATCATCATGGTTTCTATATTGACGTGTATCGTCTCTTTGATTATGGTTTGGTCAACAAATGATTTTGTTCGCAATCTTCTTGTGGCTGATTTAATCATCGTTGTTGGCGTATTGATTTCTGTATTCTCCTTATTTCGACCTATCAATTAGTATTTTTTTGCAACCCAACAATATGAGCAAACGCAATTAAAATTACTTGTCCACAAATGGCTTTTCTATAACAGCATAAGATTTGTTGTTGTTCTTTTAGGTTTAATGTTATCCATTTGGGCTTTAGATGTGTACAAGGCAATGTGAAATATAGGAAAATCCCCCCCCTCAGTATTTTAGCTATTTTATTAAACTATATTCATTCACGAAATATCACGACCAATGAAAAAAGTATTGAAATGGATAGGCATCAGCCTATTGGGATTAATCATCCTCTTAACAATCACCGCCTTCATTTTATCATCTCGGTTTAAGAGTTTAGCAAAAAAAACTTATGACATTGTTCCTGCCGAAATACCCATTCCAACGGATTCAGTGTCTTTGGAACGGGGCAGATTGCTGTCGTTAGGCTGTTGCACCTGTCATGGCTACGATTATGCAGGCAAAGACTTCTTCAATGACCCTGCTATCGGCTATATGTCGTCGCCTAATTTGACAAAAGCAAAAGGGAGTGCGACCGAAAACTTTAAAAATGCCGATTGGGTACGCGCCATCCGTCACGGTGTCAGTCATAAAAACACGCCTTTGATGGTCATGCCTTCAGAGAGTTTTCGCTATTTCAGCGACGAAGATTTGGGTAGTCTTATTGCTTATCTGAATACACTTGAACCGATTGAGAAACCACAACCCGAATCCAAATTTACCTTTATGGCAAATGTCTTGGCAGGGGCGGGTATGTTTGGTCCTTTAGATAGTATGTATGCGGCGCAATATATTGACCATCAAGCCCTTCAACACACAACTGCACCTCCTATTGGTTCGACACTTGAATATGGGGAATATATGGTCAAGTTTATGGGTTGCCAAACCTGTCATGGCAAAGACTTCAACGGTGGCAAACATCCCGATACTGTTGCTCCGCTCGTGCCCAGTATTTCGAACAAAGGGAACTTCGGCAATTGGAGCTTGGAACAATTTAAAAGCGTTTTTCGCAGTGGTCGTACACCAGAAGGTAAGACTTTGAATCCTGAATTTATGCCTTTTGCCCCCATCGGTGCTTTTTCGGATGTCGAGTTGGAGGCTTTGTATAAATACATAAAATCAGCTTCAAAATAATGTTTATTTTTTAATAAAAAATTGAAAATCAATGACATACAATTATCCGCACACCATAGAAAACAGCACTGGAGAAAAGCTAATTTTTTTATCTGTGCAAAAAGAAGCAGATGGCGACCGCGTTTTGGTCGAAAATATTGTCCAGCCAAAGCATGGTCCACCTATGCATACGCATTACATGCAAGATGAAAGCCTTACAGTCATAAAAGGTAGAATGGGCTATCAAATATTGGGTCAAGAGTCCCAATATGCGGATGAAGGCGCAACCATAGAATTCAAACGCGGCACACCCCATCGTTTTTGGAATGCTGGAGATACTGTTTTAAATTGTAAAGGGTGGGTAAAACCTGCCAATAGTATCGAATTTTTCCTCTCTTCGATATATGCGGCACAACTTAAATCGGGTTCAGAGCGACCTGAAGCATTTGATGCGGCGTATCTTATTACAAAGTATAAAAGGGAATACGACATGCATGAATTGCCTGTGTTCGTGAAAAAGGTCATCATGCCTATTACGTATCGAATTGGGCAGCTTTTGGGAAAATACAAAAAATTTGCGGATGCGCCGAAGCCTTTATAAAAGGGATTGAGTCCTAAAGTCAAGCGGTTTTAGAAACAAAAGATTGATAAATTTCAAAATATTGTTTCTAAAACCGCTTGACTTTAGGACTCAATCCCTTTTATACTGAGGGGGGGCTTTTCAAGCAACTACATCTCTTTCAACGCCCCAACAACCTTTGTCAAAGATGCTTTCGCATCGCCAAACAGCATCAAACAGTTTGGATAACCGAACAATTCATTCTCGATGCCTGCATAACCCGAAGCCATACTCCGTTTAGAAACGATAACTGTTCTGGCTTTATCCACATTCAAAATAGGCATACCATAAATCGGACTGCTTGTATTTGTCCGCGCAGCAGGATTGACAACGTCATTTGCGCCGACGACGATAACGACATCTGTATTCGCAAAATCATCGTTGATATTGTCCATTTCAATCAATTTATCATAAGGCACATTCGACTCTGCCAACAAAACGTTCATGTGACCAGGCATACGACCTGCAACAGGATGAATGGCAAAACGGACATTGATGTTCTTTTTTTCCAACAATTCCATCAACTCCTTGATGATGTGTTGCGCTTGCGCGACCGCCATACCATAACCCGGTACAATGATAACGGAAGAAGCGGAGTCAAAAATCACAGCGGCTTCTTCAGCACCGACTTCTTTTACAACGATAGCGGAACTTCCACCATCAACAGCGGTTGATGGTGGTGTCGTTCCAAAACCGCCTACTAATACGCTCATCAAGGAGCGATTCATGGCTTTACACATGACAATAGTTAAGAGCGTTCCAGCACTACCGACGAGGATGCCACCAAAAAGCATGACTTTATTGTCGTATAAAAAACCACCAAATGCCGTTGCTACGCCTGTAAATGAGTTTAACAATGAAATCACAACGGGCATGTCTGCACCGCCAATCGGCAAGACGAAAAATACACCGTATATGAGGCTCAATGCAAATATGAGATAAATGAAACGACTATTTTCAAGGGCACCCGTTGCCATGCCAATGAGCAAACCGATGATGACAACTAAAAACAATGTTTGAAGTAACTGATGTGAAGGAATGCAAAAGTCTTTAATTTTCCCTTCCAATTTGCCGTAGGCAACCATTGAACCTGAAAACGATAGGGCACCGATGATAAGCCCAAGAAGAAGAATAACTGTGCGAACGCTCGACAGTTCGCCGCCGTTATGCAAAGCATGGTCATATTCGACAATCGAAATCAATGCGGCACAAGCGCCGCCCATGCCATTGAAGAAGGAAACCATTTGCGGCATTTGAGTCATTTGCACTTGTTTCGCCATCAATGTTCCGATGACTGTGCCTGTTATCAAAGCACCAAAAATCCAGAAGTAATTCTTTGTTAAGATACCATCATAGAGAAAAATTGTGCTGACGATAGCAGCTGTCATACCCGCTGCTGCGATGAGATTGCCCCTTTTAGCTGTTGCAGGTTTGCCGAGTAATTTGATACCGAAGACAAAACTGAGGGCTGAAAGGATATAGATGAAATCTAAGATGAACGTGTTCATGAGGCTTTATTTTTTCTTTTTAAACATGTCTAACATTCTGTCTGTCACCACAAATCCGCCGACGACATTTAGCGTTCCGAGACAAACGGCGATGAATCCGATTAGGGTCGCAAACATACTTTCTGCTTGTCCTAAGATGATGATTGAACCAATGATGATAACACCATGAATCGCATTTGCACCGCTCATCAAAGGCGTATGTAAAACTGAGGGGACCTTTTCGATGAGTTCAACACCGACAAAAACCATCAAGATAACAAGGTAAATCATCTGTTGATTGGCTGAAATAAATTGAAATATGGACTCCATTTTTAAGTGATAAATGAAAAGTGAAAATTTTTTCCTGTCTTGAATACATTATAATCTAACTGCTACTTTTTTAGATTTTTTTGCTAAAATTTCATTTGTAAAAGCATGGACGACTGCGCCTTGATGTGTAATCAAGCTGCCTTTTGTAATTTCCTCCTCCATTTCTCCTTTGAAACCGTCTTTGGTGGCTAAGTGGATCAATAGTGTTGAAATATTACGGGCGTACAGTTCCGAAGCATTGACAGGCAGTTGAGCTGGTAGATTTGACTCGCCGATGATGGTCACGCCATGTGTGACGATGGTTTCATCTTTTTGACTCAATGTGCAATTGCCACCCCATTCGACCGCCATATCGACTATAACAGAACCAGTTTTCATGCTTATAACCATGTCTTCTGTGACCAAAACAGGTGCTTTTTTGCCTGGGACAAGAGCCGTTGTGATAACGATGTCCATTTCACGGATACGTTGTTGAATCAAAGCCTGTTGTTTTTCCAAAAAGTCTTTGGATACTTCACGGGCATAACCGCCTTCGGTTTTGACCCCCTCAGTATTTTCGACTGTCATGAATCGTCCACCGAGTGATTCGACTTGCTCCTTCGTTTCAGGGCGCACATCGGTTACTTCAACGACTGCCCCCAAGCGTTTAGCCGTCGCAATGGCTTGCAAACCTGCGACACCTGCACCAAAAATGAGGACTTTGGCAGGTGTAATTGTTCCTGCAGCCGTCATCATCAAAGGGAAAATCTTACCGCTGGCATTGGCAGCAGCAATGACGGCTTTGTAACCCGCTAAATTGGTTTGTGAACTCAAAGCATCCATCTTTTGTGCTCGTGTGATGCGTGGCACAGCATCCATAGAATAAGCAGAAATGTTACGTTTTTTAAGCGTATTCAGCAATTCGGGAACGGTGTAGGCATAGAGGAAAGAAATCAGTGCAGAGCCTTCTTTGAGCAATTCGGCTTCGGATACTGAGGGGGCGTTTACTTTCAAAACGACATCCGCCTGAGACATCAATGAGGCGGCATCGTTCACTATTTCAGCCCCAGCATCCGCATAATTCGCATCGCTGAATGAAGCGCGGTTGCCAGCTTCTGTTTCTACTTTGACGGTGAAACCTGCTTTGACTAATTGTTTAACGATGTCAGGCGTGAGGGCAACGCGATTTTCGCCCTTTTTGGTTTCTTTTGGAACAGCTACTATCAAGGTATTATTCGTTTTTAGTTAGAAAAATGCTGTAATTTAAGATAGACAGCTTGTCTTTATCCGTAATTACATTTATTGGCTTTTCGTTATGTGCAAAAAGTTCGAAACAAAGTAGTGAGTGTTTTAGAACTGACCAAATTAAAACTAAATTAAAATGCTTTTCGCCAAAAAAAATATTTGTTTTTTAATTAAACTACAACTCCATTTGAGTTTAAACGAAAAGTGTATTTTTGGCGATTATTTTCAAATATCTGGATTATTAAATTTTAGACCACTGATGACACGGATTCGACAGATTTTCACAGATTTTTTGTATTCCTGTAAAAACTAAGAAAATCAGTGAAAATCTGTCGAATCCGTGTCATCAGTGGTCTGAAAAATTCTCAAACCTAATCGCATAAAATAATCGCGATGTTAAAAATCATTTGCATGATTAATTTTAAATGCTTAAAGCCGTTGGTTTTTTTGTTATTTGCCGTTTTAGGGGCTTGTAAGACCCCCTCAGTATCGCAACCTCCAGAAGCACCTAAAAGCTATTCTACGCCAAAGATGTCCTCAAACCAACGTCCTAAAAACATCATTTTTATGGTGGGTGACGGCATGGGATTGTCGCAAATATCAGGTGGTTACTACATGAATGGTGGTAAATTGCACTTGACGGAGTTTCCTTACACAGGCTTGCACATCAACTATCCAGCAGAAGACTCGACGATTATCACTGATTCGGCGGCGGGTGCAACGGCGTTCAGTTGCGGGTGCAAAACCTATAATGGGGCGATAGGTGTCAACAAAGACTCCATGCCTTGCGAAACGATTTTAGAAATGGCTGAAAAAAAAGGTTTAGCTACAGGATTGGTTGTTACGTGTAATATCCAACATGCAACACCTGCGTCTTTTATTGCACATGCCAAGAGCCGCGCTGATTATGAACCCATTTCTTTAGATTTTTTGAAAACGAACATTGACCTATTAATAGGTGGTGGTAAAAAGTTTTTTGATAGAAGAGAAACAGACGACCGAAACCTTGTAGATGAATTAAAGAAAAAAGGCTACTATGTCAGCGATTGGAACAAAGAAGAATTGAGCGACATTAAGTTACCTATGAAACAAAATTTGGCTTATTTTACCGCTGATGTTCAACCTTTAACCGTCGAACAAGGACGTGATTATTTGCCACAAGCCGCTAAATTAGCTTGCAATTTCCTTGAAAAACGTTCAGATAAAGGCTTTTTTATGATGATTGAAGGTTCGCAAATAGATTGGGGCGGACATGCAGCGAACACCAGCTATATCGTCAACGAAATGCTCGATTTTAATAAAGCCATTGGTGAAGTCCTCGATTTCGCAAGGCGTGACGGTAACACCTTAGTCATCGTCACTGCCGACCACGAAACAGGCGGTTTTGGACTCATTAAAGGTTCAAAAATGAACAATATAAAAGGTGGCTTTGCCGACACCAAACCTGATAAAGCTGGCTCTATATACCATACCGCTTCATGGATTCCCGTTTTCGCTTTCGGTCCTGGCGCACAAGAATTCACAGGTGTCTATGAAAACACCGCTCTATTTGATAAAATGAAAAAACTATTTGGCTTTTAACTAATGATGAATGATAAATTATGAATGATGAATATTCATAGTTTATCATTCATCACTCATCATTAAATTAATATTTTGGAAAAACATCAAACAACTTCCTCAATACTCATGGTACGCCCAGCGCATTTTGGATTTAACACAGAAACAGCGATTAATAATGCTTTTCAAGTCAATGATACTTCATTGACAGTCAAGGAAATACAGCAAAAAGCGATTGCGGAATTCGATAGTTTCGTCTCGATACTGAGGGGTCGTGCGGTCAATGTCGTCGTTGCTGAAGACCAATCTGAACCCGTAAAAACAGATGCCGTATTTCCCAATAATTGGATAACAAGCCATGGCGATGGAACGATGGTATTATACCCGATGAATGCACCGTCTCGTCGTTCAGAGCGTGCGGATAATGTAATAAAAGAGATTGAAAAGCTATTTGTCGTTAAAAAACGCATCCATTTAGAGCATTACGAAGAAGTTGATACCTTTTTGGAAGGTACAGGCTCGATGATATTGGATAGGGTGAATGAGATTTGTTACGCTTGTTTGAGTCCTCGAACTGATTTGGGTTTATTGGACGAATGGTGTGAAATCATGCACCACAAACGTGTGGCATTTCATTCCGTTGATGCCAATGGGACAGACATTTATCACACCAATGTGATGATGGCTTTGGGTGAATCCTTTGTCGTAATCTGTATGGAAACCATACGCAATGAAGCCGAAAAACTGAATCTCATCAAGCATTTTGAATTGACAAAAAAAGAAATTATTGAGATTTCACTCAACCAAATGATGTTGTTTGCGGGCAATATGTTGCAAGTCAGGAATGATTTTGATGAAACCTTTCTCGTTATGTCAAAGCAAGCCTACGATTCTTTGAATGCTGCGCAAATTGCTCATATTCAAAGGCATACAGAAATACTTTATGCTGATATTAAAACCATTGAAACTTATGGCGGCGGTTCGGCAAGGTGTATTATGGCAGAAATCTTTTTTGATAAAAAAGAGTCGGCTTAAACGTTAATTTAAAAAGCATTGTTATATTTGAGACTTCATTCTAACATCTTAATTATTCATCCTTAAAATCAACTGTATAAATGGAAAATCAATTTTTAGATCAAGACGCTCAAAATTATAGTAATGCGAGTGGCTTAAGCAGCCTCGACAAAGAATATCTTTACACTGCCGCCAAATGGTCGCGGTTTTTGGGTATAATAGGCTTTGTTATGACAGGTATTGTTGCCTTAGCGGCTTTTAGCAGCCTTTTTTTAGGCAGTATATTTTCAAAATTAGGTTCAGACAATCCCTATTCAAGTGGTGCATTAGCAGGTTTGGGGGCAATGATGGTTTTTATTTATGTCATATTTGGTGCGATATATTTCTTTGTATCACTCTATCTGTACAATTTCGGAACAAAAACCAAGTTGGCACTAAACGAAAATAACAGCAACGCCTTGACTGAGGGGTTAAAAAATTTAAAATCCTTTTTCAGTTTATCGGGTATTATGGCAGCCGTATTTGTGGCTATCTATGGTCTAATCATTGTTTTTGCAATTGGTGGAGCAATGTTTATGCGTTAATTCACCGCAATAGATATTAAGTGTTTTAGAAAATATGGAACAAAAAAGCCTTTGAGACCTATTAATCTCAAAGGCTTCCTTATTTTTGGCGCGGAATCACCAACTTTTTATTTAATTATAACGACTTTAGAAAAATGGACAATGAATTTCTGGATTCAGAATTAGAAAAACCGACCCCTCAGTATAAGGGTTATGCAGGCTTTTGGGAGCGATTTGGTGCAGCTTTAATTGATGGCATCATCTTATTTGTAGTAGGGCAAATGATTTTAGGCGCATTTGGTATCAATTTTATAGACATGTATCAAAGTGCAGCAAGGGGTGAAGACCCTGTTGATATTTTTGGTTCAAATTTCTATATTGCCAGTATTTTAACCCTTGTTTTCGACTTGTTTTACTTCGCTCAACAAGAATCAAGCCCGACAAAAGCGACTTTAGGAAAACGCGCAATGGGTTTAATCGTCACCGACTTGAATGGAGAAGGTTTGAGCTTCCAACATGCCTGCGTGCGTTTTGTAATGAAGCAACTCATTTCGTTTGTTTCTCTTTTGAGTGCGTTTTTATCGCCTAATATTGTCAGCACGCTTTCTTTTTTAGCTTTAATGGGTTATATAATTCAGCCATTTACAGCAAAAAAACAAGCGTTCCACGATATAGTCGCTAAAACTTTGGTTTACCGTAAATAACTATGACACCTGAAGACATACTTAAACAATATTGGCAATACGACTCGTTTCGACCGATGCAACGTGACATCATTCAGTCGGTTTTAGACGGGCGTGATACGCTTGCGCTGTTGCCAACAGGTGGTGGAAAAAGTATCTGTTTTCAAGTGCCTGCGCTTTGTACTGAGGGGGTCTGTTTGGTCATTTCTCCTTTGATTGCTTTGATGAAAGACCAAGTTGAAAACCTAAAAAAACGAGGTATTTTGGCAGCTGCTATTTATTCAGGTATGCACTACCGAGACATTGACCGACTGTTTGACAATGCCGTATATGGTGGTCTCAAATTCCTTTACATTTCCCCCGAACGTTTGATGACCGACTTAGCAAAGGAACGTATTAAACGTATGAATATCAACCTGTTAGCGATTGATGAAGCGCATTGTATCAGTCAATGGGGCTATGATTTTCGTCCTTCTTATCTTGAAATTGCAGCGATTCGTGAGTACATGCCCGAAGTGCCTGTCATGGCTTTGACCGCTACGGCAACGCCTGATGTGGTGACGGATATTTGTAAAAAATTAGAATTTAAGAAGACGCATCAAGTCTTTCAACAGGATTTTGAAAGAAAAAATTTGAGTTATATTGTCCGAAATGAGGAGAACAAAGAGGCGAAATTATTAGACATTATTAAGAAAACAAAAGGCACGTCTATCGTCTATGTTCGCAGCCGTCGAGGAACTAAATTACTGTCAGATTGGCTTCAAAAAAAGGGTTTTAAAGCCGATTTTTATCATGCAGGATTAGACCCAGAAGAGCGCGGTCGTCGTCAAGATGCTTGGATTTCAAACAAAACACAAGTCATAGTTGCAACAAATGCCTTTGGTATGGGCATTGACAAACCTGATGTCAGGACGGTTGTGCATTACGATTTACCGGATTCATTGGAAGCTTATTTTCAAGAAGCGGGTAGGGCAGGGCGTGATGGCAATCGGAGTTATACCGTTTTGTTGGTTAATAAAAGCGATACAGCTAATTTGGAAAAGAATTTTGAGGTTTCTTTTCCAGAAATGAAAGAGATTCGACGGACTTATGAAGCGTTGGGCAGCTATCTGCAATTGGCAGTTGGCGGTGGCGAAGGCCAGAGTTTTGATATGGAAATTGTGGATTTTGCCCAACGTTTCAAATTAGATGTTTTGACAACGTATTCCTGTTTCAAAGTCCTTGAACAAGACGGTTGGCTCGTTTATACTGAGGGGGTGCATCAACCATCAAATTTGAAATTTATGGTTGATAGAGAACAATTGTATGATTTTCAAATCAGAAGACGCGATTTTGAACGTGTTTTGAAGGGTTTATTAAGAGCTTTGTCAGGTGCATTGACGGATTATGTCAATTTTAACGAATTACAAATTGCGCAATTTCTACGTATGTCTGTCATAGATTTAGAAAAAACGTTGCACTATTTGCACAGCGAAAACATCATTGATTATCGCCCTCGAAAAGACAAACCTCAAATCGTTTTCCTTCGTGAACGCACGGATACACAATACCTTTCAATAGATTGGAATTTGTATATGTTTAGAAAAAAACGGGCAGAATATCGCTTGAAAAAGTCTATCGAATATGCTGAATTAGATATTTGCCGTTCACAACAATTACTCCATTATTTTGGTCAAACCGATGCCCAAAAATGTGGCGAATGTGATGTCTGTTTAGAAAAAGACAAAGCCGATTTGGAGACCGATGACTTTATGGTTTTTTCAGAAAAAATAAAAACCTTACTCAAAAGAGAGCCGTTGACACTGAAAGAAATTGTGGATTCATTTGCCGAAAGACAACGGACAAAGGTCATTCAAACGATAGGATTTATGCTTGATGAAAAGGTTTTGAAAAAAGAAGGAGATAAGTTTACAACATGAAAAAAATCATTTTCACCGTCACCAATGACCTAACGTATGACCAACGTATGTTGCGCATTTGTACAACCCTTGCTACTGAGGGGTATCAAATTCAACTCGTAGGTCGTAAACTTTCCTCGTCAATACCTTTTGATAATCAACACTTTACAGCACATCGCTTTCGTCTTGTTTTCAATAATGGCAAATTGTTTTACATCGAATACAATATCCGTTTGTTCTTTTGGCTGTTGGTTCAACGCTTTGACATTGTGTGTGGCATTGACTTAGACAGCATTTTACCTTGTTATTTTGTTTCGATACTGAGGGGTAAAAAATGCGTTTATGATGCCCATGAATTGTACAGCGAAACGCCAGAAGTCATTCGCCGTCCGATGATTCAAAAAGTATGGTTAGCCGTTGAAAAATTCATTGTCCCACGTGTCAAATACCGCTACACCGTCAGTCAATCCGTTGCCGATGAATTTGAAAGACGATACGGAACACAATTTGAACTCATCAGAAATTTACCTTTTAGAAGTGAAAAGTTAAAAGTTAAAAGTGAAAAGTTGGTAACGCCACCAAACACCAAACACCAAACCCTAAATACCATTCTCTACCAAGGCAATTTGAACGAAGGTCGTGGTCTTGAAACGGCAGTTGAAGCCATACAATACCTTGAAAATGCAGCATTATGGATAGTAGGCGATGGTGATTTGATGTCTTTACTGAGGGGTATGGTTTCAGATTTAAAGTTGGAAGAAAAGGTGAAGTTTTGGGGTTATGTAGAACCTGAAAACTTGCCCGCTATTACCGAACAGGCTACCGTTGGTTTGAATATTGCCGAAGGTAAAAGCCTTAGTTATCAGTTTTCTTTAAGCAATAAAACAACGGATTATATTCAAGCGAGTTTGCCACAGATTTTTATCAATTTTAGAGAACATCAACGCATTAATGACACATATCATGTCGGTTTAGTGATTGATCGTTTAGAAGTTGAGGAACTCGTGGCGGCTTTAAAACGCCTTTTTGAAGACCCTTATTTGCTAGAAACCTTGAAAGCAAATTGTTTACAAGCTGCAAAAGTGTTGAATTGGGAAAATGAAAAAGTGAAGTTGATTGATTTTTATAAGCAATTATGAGACACGAATTACAAGGATTACACGAATTTTTTTATTACGATGTTGAAATAATGTAATTCGTGAAATCCGTGCAATTCGTGTCCCAAATTGGAAAACTAAAACAAAATGCCCCCCCTCAGTACCCAACGCCGATAAGTGACGGTGTAGTGATTTTCTGCCCACGTATTGTTGCTTTCATAACGCACTTGTTGTAAGCGGAAGCCCAAATCCATGAAAAAATTGTAGCGACTTGATGCCCCAAACCGATAACCGATTGTTGGTTGCATCATAAAACTGCCTTTTAAATTCGTCAAATTATCGTTTTTGATGCCCATCGGATGACCGTAGCCTGCGGCAAATGTCCAATATTCGGCGGTATTTCTTTTGCCTAAATAACCGCGATATTCTCCAAAAATGGACAAAACATTCGATTCGCCATTACTGAGATAATAGGCGTCGTAACCTATACCTAAACCGCCGCCCACCAAGCGATTGAACTGATAACCGACCACATTTTGAAAGCCATAACCCAAATGCGCACCTTCAGAACGACCTAAATTGACATTAAAACTCAATGCGTCATACACACCACGTTCTTCAAAATTGTAAGGTCTTTCCACACGGCTTGTTTTGCTTTGTGAAAGCTCAGACATCTTCACTTTTTTGATTTGTTCAGGTGCAAAACGCATGACGAGCGAACTTTCTAACTGCATTTGCAAAGTATCATTGGGTTGGTAATAAAGGATTTTACCAACCATGACACTGCCGTTTTTCAGATATACTCTATCTGAAAAGGTCGGTTGTTGTGCTTTGATGTGGGCGGCATAAAGTAGGAAGAAAGCGATTATTGCAAAGGCTCGTATTTTCATAAGTTATTGATTTTTAACGTGTTATTTAGGACATTCTCCTTTTGTAAAATTACTGACACCTGAACAATTTGCTTCACAGGCATTGCCATAAGTTTTATTGTCGCAACCACAAACCGGATCGTATTGAGCCGTACAAATACAATTAGGATTTGGTGCATGTGTTATACAATCTTCATTGTGGCGACAACTGCTACAAGCCACAGTGATACTGAGGGGTAGACAAAGACAGATAAATAAGCGTAACTTTTTCATTTTTCATTTTTTTAAAAAACATTGGGTATGAAAATACCCAATGCTCGATTAAGGACACAATTTTATCTTTGAACGATATAAATTACAGTATTATTTTCATAAATTATTGATTATCAACGTATAGGATACTTGAAAAGTATCCTATACGTAACTTCTCATTCTACTTGGTCACTGTGATTTTACTCAATTCTTTTGGATTGGCTGCGTCCGTCACATCAAATTGATAGAGACCGTCTGCACCAATGACCATGAGGTATTTGTTGTTGTTGAAACCGTAAGGGATGACATCAAACGTATCAAAACCTTTGATTTGAGCTTTGAGATTTTGGTCAACTTTGTTTTTATCTGTTACGTCAAAGATTTTCAAACCATCGTCGCAGAGGTACAAACTGTTGTCCCAAACGCCTAAACCACGTGGGTTTTTCATGTTATAGACACTTATCAGTTGCGGTGACTTCAAATTAGACACATTGACGATTTGCAATTGATTGAGATTGCCTCCGCAATTACTGCCTGTCCGAACCGTGATATAAGCAATGTCATTTTCAACAACAACAGGGTCGCAAGCTCTGCCGTGGTCGAAGCGACTCATATAAACAGGTGTCGTCGGATTGACCAAATCGTAAATAAACATGCCTGTTGTTGAACCAATAAACAGTTTGTCTTTGTAAGGAAAAACTGTTTCGATATTCCAACCAACTTGTTGAGAATTAGATAAAGTTGGACAATCTAAATTGGTCAAATTAAAAGTTCTTAATGTAGATAAGTCTATGCAATACAAATACTTATCATAAAAAGTAAAACGTGCCAGCGAACCACCTACGCCTGCGGGTGCAGCGGCTGAACTACCGTTGTTGCTGTTCGTAAAAGCCGTTGTACTGAGAGCACCTGAATTTTTAGTGAATACAGAACCATCAGCCTGACTAAAGTATTCATAACCATAACCGCCAGTCAAACGTGGGTCGTTGCAATCAATTTTTTCATTGACGGTCTCTTTTTTATAGTCCACAAGCCAACCATTTTGTGGGTCACGCCAAAAAGTGGATTGAAAAACATCTTGCGCACGGCAGGTGACACGAGGGTTTGTGAGGGTTGAAATATCAATCGTCAACAAATCCCGATAACTATCGGCATAAAGGAAATTGCCTTTGACCGCCATGTCCACATTGCCCACAATTTTGATGAAACCAACAGGCAACGGCTTAGACGGGTCGCTGTTGTTGATGATGTGAATACCTTCTTTTTGTTCATTGATGAGGATGAATTTGCCATAAAAGTAGATTTTTCCCGTATTTTTCAAGGCGCGAGTGGCTTGATACTGAGGGGGCTCCCGCATCTCTGCATCGGTTTTATAGACGGGTGTCCAACGTGTATAAGTTGTTTCGTTGGAGCATGTATCTTTGATACACCCTTGAAAACTGACTGCAATAAAAGCGCAGATAACGGAAATGGAAAAGAGAATCTTTTTCATGTTTTGATATTTTGACTGTTTAAAAATCTTGTTTGCCTTTATAGACAGGGCGGTTG
>JAYVFS010000349.1:0-21493 GCA_043772905.1 Saprospiraceae bacterium
ACCTTGGAGGGTCGTTCAAAAGTACAAATAAATCATTTTGACAAGAAAATGCCCTTGATACACAAGAAAATACGATAATCAAAGTGTCCAAAGTCTAAAAATAGTCTTCTGTCATTTTTAAACTCATCGTGCCATTACGTAACATTACAGCATGATTAAACGATTGGATGGTCAGAACAAAGTGATTTGCAGATACACTATCACTTATTTGAGCAGATAAAAACATAAAAGGGAGGCATAAAAGATTGAGTAAAACAAGTTTTTTGATGTACATGATTTGTAAGATTTAAGTTTCGTGTTTAAAACGATGCATTTCCCGTTTTGTATTTATATTTGGTTTAAAAAGTGAAAAATACTGAGGGGTCAAAAATTAAAAAAAAGAAAATCAATATGCTCACACAACAAGAAATCGAAACCTTAGACCGTGAAGGCTATTTGTTTTTAGGTCAACTACTGACTGAAACCGAAGTAGCAGAAGTGAATGATCGCATTGCCGCATTGATGCAAGCCGAAGGTGAAAATGCGGGTGCTGAATTCATGGCGTCAAAGTACATGCGCTATCCAAAAGAAGCGGGTGCAGACCGTTTGGCTGATTTGGTCAATAAAGGGTCTGTTTTTGATAAATTTTATACACATCCACGTGTTTTAGCGGGTATTGAAGCCGTTATTGGTAGCCAATACAAGTTGTCTTCTCTGAATTATCGCGCAGCGAAACCAGGGAAAGGGCTGCAAAAACTGCACGTGGATTGGCGCAATGCCGTTGCAAATGGGGCGTATAAAGTCTGCAACACGATATGGCTTTTAGATGATTTTACGGAACACAATGGCGCAACGCGCATCGTGCCTGGCACACATAAATCGAGCATATTGCCCGACGAAGCGATGGCTGACCCGATGCAAAAACACCCCGACGAACTGCGAATTATAGCACCCGCGGGTTCGGTCTATATTTTCAATTCCCATGTTTGGCATGGTGGCACCAACAACGAAACAGCGCACGACAGAAGGAGCATCCACAGTTACTTTTGTTCGAGAGAACAACCACAACAAATTGACCAAAAACAATACATCACCGAAGAAACGAAGCAACGGATTGGCGCGGCGGGGCAATGGATTTTAGATGTGTAGTGCCTACAAATAGCAGAACTTAAAACGATACTGAGGGGGTGCTGTTTGCTGACAAAGCACTTCAAAAGTGTTGTTTATTTACAGACGACTCATATACGCCTTCATCAGAGAAAGATACTTTTGGGTTTCGGCAAGGTGCGCTATTTTCTCTTTGTTGGTATGGGCATTGACCGCACTCAAGGTATGCACCTTAGCCCGAATATTTGCCCGCAGGCATTTGAAATAAATAAATAGATTCTCATCTTCTTCAACCTCAAAGCAGGCTATCTTACTTTTATAAGCCGACAAAAAATCTTCTGCCAATTGTTTTTGCTGAAAAGCGTCTAAATCCATGCATAAAAAGGCAATTTCATTCATTATATCAATTTGCCTAAAAGCATCATTGAATTCTATGCAATCGAAAAGGACGGGGGTTTTGTATAAAAAGATATTGCCGCTGTGAAGGTCGCCATGCACATCTCTTTTAAAACCTTGTTCAATCCTTTGTTGAATCCGATATGCGTGTACTTCCAGAAAATCATTACTCCATAAGATAGATTGATCTATAATGTCAACAAACGAATGACCCAACTCCTTTAAAACAAAATCCCTATTCACATTAATATCATTGAAAGTATGGCGTGATACTGAGGGGTCAAAAGGGATAAAGATTTTCTTTGCCGTTTTATGAAAAGAAACAATCTTGGAAGCCAATGCTTGTATCAATGCGCTGTCCACTTCATTTTTCAGCAACAGATTATCCATCCGTTTGGTTGATGCCATGCGCTTCATGACGACGGCATAATCAACCAATTTGCCGTCAGAGACACCAATTGTCCATTCTTTATTCTGTAAATGCAAGGGCAGGACGGATAAATAAATATCAGAGAAGCGACTGTTTAGCGTCTGCTCTATTTCGCAATATTTTTTCCGCAGTTTGAGTGTGGAGAAATCCAAGAAGGACAGTTTCAAAGGCTTTTTTATCTTAAAAGCATATTTTCGGGTCAGTATCACCCATGAAATATGTGTTTCTACTACATTTCCTTTGAGCGGTTTATTTTCAAAGATTCCATTGACCGCTAATTCCTTGATGTCACTTTCATTCATGCGCGTTATTGATGTATTGAATGGCTTTATTCAACATATTTTGAATATTTTCATTATTGGATTGAAGCTTTAGATGTGGTTCTGTGATATTTTCAAAATCGTTCTTTACTTTTTTATAGACCGTAAAGTCTGCTTCACTGTGTTCTCTGGGCTTTTTCAGCCTTTCCCTTATAAGGTCTTCATCAGCATACACTTCAATAAAAATTAGGGGCACGAAAAGCGTCTTTGCGAGACTAAAAAACAAATCACGTATGGGTTGTTGGTAAAATGTTGCATCAACAATCACTGTTTTATGCTCTTTTAAAGTATGGGCTGCCAGCCTTACCATTTCCTTATATATCTTAAATTTATCTTGAAAAGAATATTGCCCCAAAGCCTGTACTGCTTTTCGTACTTGATCACTGCTGATATACACAGCCCCTAAACGCTCTGCAAGTTTCTCTGCAAAATAACTTTTACCTGACCCTGGCAAGCCTGCTATCATAACAATCATGGCATATTTGTTTTTCAAGTGAAATATTTACAAAACTACGTAGGACGGTTTTAAGCTTAATTGATGAAAATCAAGTGGTGAAGTGATATAAATCAAGTGATTATAAATATTTTTAGCATAATTGAGAAGTAAAGTAGGTTTATATGTGAATGAAATTAGGTTTTCATACCCAAGACCATTAGTACCCTATCTTGCACCTATGCCTATTTTATGGTTTAACAGAAGTTTAAGAAGTAAGTCGTTGATTTTGAAATAATCGGGACAAACGTTACGAAGATTTGAACCTTCGTAACGTTGTTATTTGTTGAAAATCAATCATTTAGACCTCCCAGTATTTTCCTGCTTATTTGAGTTGAGCTACTTATATTGGAGGAGGTATTATACATTATCGCTCAACAATTTCCTTACCCTCCTGTTAACCTTTCAAAGTCATTCTTATTGAACCAATTTTAATCATAAAAATGAAAAAAGTCTTTAAAATAATAGGCTACGTTCTATTAATACTCATTGTGCTGCTTGGTGCAGCATTTTTCATGCTCAATGAAAAATTGCCTGTGGGTGTAAAAGGCGAAAAAGCAGAAGCTTTAGCGCAAAAAATGATACAAGCCGTTGATAAAACCGCTTGGGATTCTACACATATCATCAGTTGGACTTCGCGGGCGGGCAATGCGATTGTTTGGAATAAAGAACGCAATTTGGCGCAAGTCGAATGGAAAAACAATAAAGTACTGTTGGACATCCATAAGGTTTCAGGCAAGGCTTGGGAAAACCAAACAGAAGTGACTGACCCCACAAAGGCGCAAGAATTGATTCAAAAAGCCTATAAATCCTTCATAAACGACGCTTATTGGCTCAATCCTGTTGTCAAAATATATGACGAAGGTGTTACACGAAGTCTTGTTACTTTGGCAGATGGTACTGAGGGATTACTTGTGTCCTACTCCTCGGGTGGTGTGACGCCTGGCGATTCATATCTGTGGTTGGTTGATGCCGATGGGCTGCCAATTGCTTGGAAATTGTGGGTTAAAGTCTTACCGCTCGGTGGCATCGAAATGAGTTGGGAAGATTGGATAACGTTGCCAACAGGTGCGAAAGTGGCGACCATACACATAGGAAAAGCAACAGGCGCGAAGATTCCATTGACGGATGTCAAGGCGGCAGCGCGTTTGGAAGGATTGGGTTTGAAAGAAGACCTTTTTTCAGTGATTCAATGAAATCATTTACCTAAAATACTGAGGGGATGTTACAATAGAAATATTATCTTTGCCGTTAAGTATAAAAATACTTGTTCATTTAATCATATTATGTTTCCCATGAAGAGTATCCTAAACAGTTGGTCAACCATCTTAATCTTATGCGCAACAATAGGACTTGCGCCTTTTGTTCCTGAACCACATATTTGGGGCAAACTCAAATGGGTCGCAGGTGGTGCGGTGGGTATGCAGCCAATGGATTGGTTCGATCTGTTAATGCATGGCTTCCCTTACGTTTTGCTTGTACGACTCATCATTTTAAAATTAATAAATAAAGACAATTAATGAAAAAGTTACTTTTTAGTTTCATGCTCGGCATTACCTTTTTGACAACCACCGTTTCTTGTCAAAATGCTGCGAAAAATGCGCCGCAAAATACAGCGCAAGCGACAAAGGCTACTGTGTCTGATTTAAGTACAACAGACTTTCAAAAGAAATTGGCAGCAGATAATACGGCCATTATTCTCGATGTCAGAACACCAGAGGAATATGCCAATGGTCATTTGCAAAATGCTACGACTATCAACTTCTATGATGCCGATTTCAAGGAAAAAGCCAATAAGTTGGACAAAACAAAGCCTGTTTACGTCTATTGTGCCGTCGGCGGACGCAGCGCAAAGGCTTCAAAGATTCTGCAAGAATCGGGCTTCAAAACAGTTTATAACTTATTAGGTGGGTTCAATGGCTGGGCAGCAGCTGGGTTGCCTTCGGTGAAATAAGTGTTTGGAACAAATAAAAGCATGGGATATTTTTAATATATCCGATGCTTGGACTTAGCATACCTTCAATACTGAGGGGGTACTCTTTACTTTGTCGAACACGTTGATATACCAAAAACACTGTAAATTGGACAAAACTTGACCATACCCGTTACAGCAAAAATAACCGTAGCCACAAGTAAAACAATACCCAATGCACCTGTGACCATACCTGTAAAATAAAGAGTTGCCATGACTATGGCTAATATCCAGCGTACATTGCGGTCAAGAGAAGACATATTCTGTTTCATTTCTTAATTTTTAATTTTGTTAGATAATCCGACAAAATTAAACATTGCGAAGCCAAAAACCAGTGATTTATATCACTTACGCAAAAAATCTCTATTACCCATACCCAATTGATTTTTGGACTTTTCCCCTTTCTTTCAAAGTATTCTATTTTTGAAAACTATCTTTGAGCCATTCATCTTTAAAAACAAAAATATAATGAAAAAATTCATTCTCCTATTCGTTCTCGGACTCGTCGTTTCGACCCCCTCAGTATTCTCACAAAAAGTGGTCAGCACTAAAGCACATAAAGCCCTTTTTCACTTGACAAACAACGATACATTGGTGCATAAAGCGATGATTAAACAAATCAACAACGTACTAATAGCTGGACCGAATACCAAAATCGAAGTCGTTTGCCACAACAACGGCATCGAAATGCTGATGGCTTCAAAAACCAAACAAGCCAAAGCCATCGCAGAATTGAAAGCCAAAGGCGTTGTTTTTGCCGCTTGTGAAAACACCATGCGTGAGCGTAAAATTGAGAAATCTGAAATTTTACCCGAAGCTATTTTCGTGCCGTCTGGTGTGTTTGAAGTTATTTTAAAACAAGAGCAAAAGTATAGCTATATCAAAGCAGGGTTTTGAAAAAAGGCGTTAGGGTAAAACAGGCTTAATGGGTTTTGATACCGAGAATTAGCGCATTTTTACGATATTTGCGTTCATTTTAATAACCAATTCTGATATTATCAAACATCGAAGAGCCACCATGCACGATAAACTGCTGCCGTTTCACGTTGCAAATCTCATTTTAGATGAGTACAACCGCTATCACAATCGTTTCAGAGGCATCAATAAATTAGCCAAATTGCGATATGAAAGCCGAGATTGGCATGGTTTGCAAGCCGACCAAACGGAGCGTTTGACATTGTACCGTCAAGCGGTTAGTGATACACATAGTCGCTTGGCGGATATGCTCGCAGACCGTTTCAAAGACCGTGACACTTGGCGAGCTGCGAAGGAAATGTACGAAGAATTGGTCTTGAATCTCTACTATAAAGACATTGCAGAGACGTTTTTCAACTCCGTTTATCGCCACATTCACAAAGGTTTGAGCGTTGACCGTGAACTGATGTTTGTGTTGCCGCCACACGATAAAATGAGTTTTAGATCTACACGCCCCATTTATCATACATATAAAGGTTTCCCGACCACTAAAACATTTGTCACACAACTGCTAAAAGATTTCAAATTTGACGCACCTTACGAAGATTTT
The DNA here is from genome assembly GCA_043772905.1 of Saprospiraceae bacterium. Taxonomy (GTDB): domain Bacteria; phylum Bacteroidota; class Bacteroidia; order Chitinophagales; family Saprospiraceae; genus JAAFJT01. The sequence continues at coordinate 6,223 of JAYVFS010000349.1, forward strand.
GAACGGGATATTGAATTGGTGTCCAATTCGATTCGTCAAAATTTGTTTTCAAAATATAAGCCCGATGCAGATACACGCATGGAGGTTTTGCGTTCTGTTTTTTATCGTAATACAGGTGCATATCTTGTTGGGAGGGCTTATTTAGGCGGAAAAATTCATCCCTTCATCATTCCATTTCTACATGAAGAGCGCGGTGTATATGCCGATGCTTTATTATATGAATACAATCATGTAGCTTCTATTTTCACCTATTACCGCTCACATTTTTTAGTGGAAGTAGATATACCGAGCGAAATGGTGGAGTTTTTAAAGTCCATTTTGCCGCACAAACCTTTGAGTGAATTATATACGACTTTGGGCTTTGAGAAACACGGTAAAACAGAGATGTACCGTAACTTTTTGCAACAGTTGGAGCAAAAACCAGAAGAGAAATTTGACTTCGCGCCTGGTATTAAAGGTATGGTTATGTCTGTTTTCACATTACCGACTTTCAATATGGTTTTTAAAGTCATTAAAGACAATTTTGCACCACCTAAAAACACATCTGAAAAAATAGTCAAACAAAAATATGCACTCGTCACGCAACATGACCGTGTTGGACGATTGGCAGACACCCATCTTTTTGAGAACTTTGTCGTCGAAAAAGATCGTTTTACGCCTGAATTGCTTGCAGAATTGAAGAAAATCGCTAAATCAAAAGTTAAGATAAAGGGAGATTTTGTAGAAATCAAACATCTCTATGTCGAGAAAAAAATGATGCCACTCAATTTATATCTTGAAAACGCTTCGTCCGAAGATATGCGCGATGTGCTCAATGACTACGGCAAAGCCTTGAAACAATTGGCTGCTGCAAACATTTTTCCTGGCGATTTATTGATGAAAAACTTTGGCGTAACGAAGCTCAAACGGGTCGTTTTTTATGACTATGATGAAATTGAATGGATAACCGATTGTCATTTCCGAGACATTCCGCAATCCCGAAGTCACGACGACGAAATGTCAAGCGAGGCGTGGTATTATGTGGGTGAAAAGGATATCTTTCCAGAAGAATTTCCGCCCTTTCTTTTCACAAACATCGAACAAAGAACTTTTTTCCTCCAAAAACATCCCGAACTTTTTACTTCCCGTTATTGGAATGCAGTGAAAGAACGGCTCAAAAAAGGCGATATTATTGATGTTTTTCCTTACCCCGAATCTTTGCGGTTTGGGTCAGAAGGCTGGAAAAGTGTATGATTTCAGTCAAATTAATAACGAAAAGCCGTTTTGGTAAACATCAAGACGGCTTTTTACATTACTTTCGCAATACGTAGTCGGGAAATTTATTTCCCAAAAAAAAAAAAAATTCAAAGCCCATGCTATACGACAATCACGGTAGAATCATCAATTACGTCCGTCTCGCAGTTACCGACCGTTGCAACTTGCGGTGTTTTTATTGTATGCCCGAAGAAGGCATAAACTTCGTGCCACGTCAAGTCTTGATGAGTTATGAGGAAATGCTGCGCATGATGCGGGCATTGGCAAAAGTTGGCATCGAAAAAGTGCGTATCACAGGCGGCGAGCCGTTTGTACGCAAAGATTTGATGCTTTTACTGAGGGGTCTTGCAGAAACAGAAGGCATTAAAACCATAAATTTAACGACAAATGGCACATTAACCGCGCCTTTTGTACCCGAATTGAAAGCATTAGGCATCAAATCCGTCAATTTAAGCCTCGATACACTCGACCCAAAACGATTTTATGAAGTCACCCGCCGCGATGAATTTGCCAAAGTTTGGAAGACATTTGAATTGCTTTTGAAACACGATATTAATGTTAAAATCAACTCCGTCGTGATGGAAGGAAAAAATGATGTGGACTTGATTCCGATGGTTGAATTGACCCGTCAATACCCTGTTTCTGTCCGTTTCATTGAGGAAATGCCGTTCAATGGTGGCGAAGCACATTACGATAAATTGCATTGGCATTGGCAACGTATTTTGGATAAAATCAAGGAATTTTATCCAGAAACCTATAAAATTGAAGACGAACCGCACTCTACTTCTTACAATTACGGCATTCCAGGACATCATGGGACAGTCGGCATCATCGCCGCATACAGCCGCACATTTTGCGGTACGTGCAACCGCATACGCATAACGCCACAAGGTGTTTTAAAAACCTGTTTATACGATTCAGGTGTCATGAATTTGAAAGACTTGATGCGTGAAGGTGCAACCGATGAACAACTGCAAGTTGCGCTTCAAGATGCCTTAAATAACCGTGCAAAAGATGGTTTTGAAGCAGAATCAAGGCGTTTTTCGAGTGTTGGTGCGATGGAGAGTATGACGACGATTGGAGGATAGTTGATAATGGACAATAATAGGAAGAATGAATTATCAATTATCAACTTTAAAACGAAATAAAAACAAACGATTAATAATGAACTAAAAAACAATTTTTAATGTTCCAAATTATTAAACTCTTAATATTATGTACAAAGCAAGGCAAATAACAGATTATATATTAGCTCTTTCAAATCCTGAAATGGGTGAATTAACTTCTAATCTAAAACTTCAGAAGTTACTCTATTACGTACAGGGTGTGCATCTTGCTGCATTTGAGACACCCTTATTTGACGAAGAAATTGTTGCATGGGATTTAGGTCCTGTTGTAGAAAGTATTTACCGGGATTTTAAAATTTATAATTCAGGAGCCATTATTATTCCTTATAACAAAGACAATGATGTATTGACAAAAGATAAAAAAGACTTTATTTGTAATGTGTATAACTATTATGGACAATATTCTGCTCGTAAATTGTCGCAGATGACACATGAAGAAAATCCATGGAAAACAACTAATCGGTCAATGATTATTACTAAGGAGAAAATAAAAGCTTTTTTCCAAACTCAACCAATTGTTTCTGAAATTGCATTCCCAAGTAAGGCACAAAGGTTAAAAAATGCAGCCCTTTTGTTACTTTCAGATTATGAAAATAATAAAGATTTGACCGATTTAACTTTAATTGATTCAGACGACTTTTATGAATATGAACCGAAATAAAATTTGGTGGATAAATCTCGACCCAACGGTCGGCGGAGAAATACAAAAGACACGTCCATGTGTTATTGTCAATGATGATTCAATTGGAATCCTACCATTAAGGGTTATTGTTCCATTGACCGATTGGAAAGAGCCTTACAATGCTTCTGAGTGGATGGCAAAGATTGAAGCAGACAACCAAAACTTGTTGACGAAAACATCTGCCGCAGACTGTTTTCAAGTCCGTTCAGTATCTACAAAGAGATTTTCTCATACGAAAGGTGGAATCATATCTGATACAGATATGAAAGAAATTGAAAAAGCCTTAGCCATTGTATTGAAAATAGAATAGAGATGTAAAAATAATAATACAATGAAGTCAACTTTACCTATCAGTTTGAAACAGCTTTTTCCATAAAACCCAAAACCTCCTCAACCGTCAATTCAGTATAATCATTTATAAACTTCACAACATTAGACAAATGAGCAAATTCCGCTTGCTCATGCGTCGTCAACACAACAATCACAGGGCAACCCGCATTAAAAGCCGTAGTTGCACCTATCGGTGAATCTTCAAAAACAAGGCAATTACTGATGGGTATGTTTATACCTGCCGCCGCTTTTTCAAACACTTGGGGATTGGGTTTTCCATGAGAAACATCAGCAGAATTGACGACTTTTTTGAAAAAAGGGTGCAAATTGAGGTTGTCCATCACAAAATTGACATTGCCAGGAGGCGCAGCCGTTCCGATACTGAGGGGTATGTTTTTGGATAAACAATCGGTTAAAAAGGCTTCTAAACCGTCTATCAATTTCAGTTCGGGTAGAAAAACTTGACGGTAGCGTTCTTCTTTTTCCCAAGCGATTTGTCGCCTTTGTTCGGGCGTAAATCTGTCGCCAAAAAGCCGTTCAATGATTTCTTCATTTTTGCCATGAATGGTTCGATGCACTTTTTCGAGCGACATTTCTAAGCCCAATTCACGTAATTTAATTTGCCAAGCACGGTGGTGCGTCATCATATTGTCCACCATTGTGCCGTCCATATCGAAAATAAAACCTTTTTGCATAAAATTCAAATTTTAAGGAAGTTCGTAGCTACTTAGCGGTGCTAAGTATTTGGCTGTCATGTAGTTAAGAAAGTTCTTCGGGTTTATCTCTTCCTTTTAAGCCTAAATAATTTTCACTTGAAATCACTTTAACATTTTTCTCTTTTTCCAATCGTTCCCGTGCATTCCCTGCAAAAGTGCCACCTTGAACGGCAGCATCATGGTTTTCATGAAAGCCTTTTGCATTATCATTTATCGCAATTTGGCGCGTAACCTCTTCACTCAATGAAGTGAAAATCAACTCTAAGGGAGTCATGTGGTCTCTTAAGTTTTCTTTTTCTAAATTTTTCAGTTTACTATGTTCCGAAGGCGTTAAACCAAAAGTATGCTTTGCGATGGTTGCCGTTAAAATACTGTACTCCTGTCCCTCTTTTACCCCTCTATTTTTCCATTCATCGGTCAATTGTTTGCGTGTATTGATGGACTGTATGCGCTCCTTAATCCATTTTTCATCGTGTCCTTTGGCTCTATAAATCTCTGTCATGCGCTCAAACGACAATTCAGGATTTTCGGCTTCTTCAATCGCTCGTTTGCCTTGTTCGGCTAACCACAACTTCAAAGGCTCTGCATTAGGTGATGGTACAGACATGATAATCCTAAAAATGCCTTCTGTATTGGCACAATCCGTCGGATATCCTTTACCGTCCATCGCAACGGGTTTCAGGGTTCTACAAATTGTAGATACCTGTGGCTCACGTTTTTTTAAGGCGCTCCAATACTTATTAGGTGCTTTACTATCGGTTAGTACACCAATGACATCAGAAACGGCAAAAAACCATTGGTCATCATACCAAATTTTTCTAATTTTTTCACCTGAAAATGGTATTAATTCGTTGTTTCTCATTGATTTATGATTTTACAAAGTCATCTTTAAAATATTTTATCATGCAAGTATAATGCTTTTTACTGAGGGGGCATTATATGAGGGCAATGATGGTTGTCGTATTCAAAAATTACAATTTTTTAGAAACCAAACCAAAGATTTAAACCCTCCGCTTCAAATACGTCGCATAATTCGGCAGCCGCACCTCATATTCTTCGTGCATCAAAGGTGAAGTCATCAAAAAATCGGCTGTTGCACGGTCACAAGCGAAAGGAATATTCCACACAACACCCAAGCGCAACAAGGCTTTGATATCGGGATCATGTGGCTGCGCTTCCATCGGATCCCAAAAGAAAATCATACAATCAATGCGGTTTTCAGCGATCATCGCGCCGATTTGTTGGTCGCCACCTAACGGACCACTCAATAAACGAATAACGGGTTGTTCCAAAGCCTCTTCAATCAATCGTCCTGTCGTACCAGTGCCGTAGAGTTCGTGATTGGCTAAAATTGTTTTGTTATATATTGCCCACTCAATAAGTTCGGGCTTTTTATTGTCATGTGCAATGAGAGCGATACGTTTTTTAGCAGCGAGTTTGCGGGTTTCGGGTGTATTTAAATTGCTCATTTTTTTAATTTTTAGTGCAAAAATACGGGGATAATTTGAGGTTTTGCTTCAAAACGGTCTATATGAAATGGAAACAAAATAAAATTCTGTATTATCTTCAAATACGTTTCAATTATTAATGAGCTACGGATTTTACGAATTCAACTAATATAAGTCGTAATCAGTTGAATCCGTAAAATTCGTGCAATTCGTCGCTCAAAACTCCACTTTATAAGCCAAATTCGGAATCAAACCCAATTGATAATTCGTCAAAACCTTTCCTTGACGACGGTCAAAATATTGCCACCCTTCATTTTGTTGATTGCTTACATTTTGTAAATCCAACTGAACAGTTGAAGAATAACGGGCATGACTGCGTTTCCAATAGACATTCAAATCCGTTCTGAAATAGTCTTTTAAGTTTTGTTGAGCATAAAAATCGAAATAGCCCCCCCTCAGTATCGTATGTAAATTCACACCTAAAAAGCGGTTTTTCAAAGAACCCATTGTCCATTCTTTACCAACCAATGCGTTAGAAATATAAAGCCCATTAAAGTGTGTATCAAACCATTGTGAACCATTATTGTATTTTGCATCATACAAAGAGACGTTGGCACGCCAGTAAAAACCTTTATTGAGTTGTTGCTGTACATCAATTTCGATACCCATATTCCGTCCTTTATCGGTTTTACCGAAATTACCTGTGATAGCGTCAAAACTATTCAAAGTCGCATAAGAGGCATTGAAAATAGATTGGTAATATGCCTCAACATTTGCCAAAATATTTTTTGACAGTTTGAAATGGTAAGTCAAATTGATGTTATGCGATTTTGTAATATTCTCAATATTGAAGGCTATTGGCGAAAATATTTCCGCAGGTACAGAGAACATAGGCGACACCATTTGGCTTTGAAGGCTATATCCAAGCGTCAAATTTGAGTTATTCGCAAAAAGATATTTCACATCAGCTATTGGTTCAAAATTCGTTTGATTTTGTTTGCTATCCTTCAAATTATTCCACTGAACCAAGCGTAAACCCAAGTCTGTAGACCAGTTTTCCGTCCATTTACCTTGCCATTCAACAGATGGTTGCAACCACAAACTTGACCGTTCAGCTACTCGCGTATCATTTGTTTGACCCGCTTTATAGGTTTGAGTGTAATCAAAATCATCTTTCCGTGCCACAAAAGCCATTTTCAGGTTCTGTTTAGCATTCAACGTTTGATTGTAAACAGATTTCAAAAACAATTTTGACGGTTGATTATTAACACCGCGCACAACAACAGCCACATTATTCAAAGAAAAACCGACGGCAGAACGTTCATTTTCCAAAGCAGAATAAGCAACCACCGTCGACAATCGTCCACGCTGTCCGATATTCAGTTCATGTCGCACACCGATTGCGCCCATTTTGTTTGTAAAAGCAATGTCTTGGCTGTCTTTATCCACTTTCCAATCTGTCCGATTAGGCAAATGTGTAAACAAGTTTTCACTCGCTCCATAGATACCAAAGACGTTAAAATTACCTGCTTTTTTAGTTGGAAAGTTCAAATTGACGCTTAAATCTTGAAATTGAATCTCTTCATCACCCAATGGAACACCCATTTTTGCCAGTAAACCAATTGTTGAATAGCGATAATGCACCAAATAAGAAGCTTTTGAATTTTTAGAAAACGCCCCCTCAGTACCCGCTTCCATACCAACAAGACCGATGCTTAGTTGCGTTTCTCGACGTTCATTATTGCCTTTTCTCATCCCTATATCCATGACAGAGGTCAACGCACCGCCCAAATCTGACGACATTGCGCCCTTATGAAGTTGTGTTCCAGCCATCACATTAAAGCCCGGAATCAGCACACCGCCGCCGTTCACCGTTGCTTGGTCGCTACGAGTGCCAGCATTAGATAAGTGGTTTGGATTCACTACTTCCGCACCTTCTAAATACCATTGAACCATATTAGGCGATGAACCACGCACGCTGATATTATTGCCTTGGTCATTCGTCGTTGCCGCCCCTGGCAAGTAGGTAATGAGCCGTGCAGGGTCATTAAAAGTGGCAGGATACCGGCTCAAACGCTCGTTCCGAATGCCATTGATGGGGTCAAAATACTGTTCACGTTGTGCGGTCACGACAAGCGTTTCTGTATTGATTGTCAATGATTTAAGTGCTATATCAAGCACTATCTCCTTTCCTGATTCTAACAAAATATCAGGCACAACGAGGGTTTCAAAACCGACGAAGCTAACGCGCAAGATATGCCGCCCAACAGGTATTTTTTCTAAACGAAACACCCCCTCAGTATCTGTCGTCGTTTTTACACTTTCAGCGTCCAAAACAACCGCCGCTTCAACGAGTGGCTTTTGTGTTTCTGCGTCCAATACACGTCCACGAATGGTTTGTGTGATTTGTGCATATGAGAAAGAAGAATTTAACAATAAACAAACAGAAATGATAGAAACTATCCGAAATCTTAGCATTAGTTGTAGTTTTTTATTTTAAATTGAATGTCGCAAAATTAGTCAGTGAAGTCGAAAACCATCATTTATTATTGTCAAAATATGATAATGATTCACGCAATCTCTATGAAAACAGAACCGCCGAAAAATTCAAGATTTTTCGGCGGTTATATTTTTTTATATTCCTAAAATTTTTCGATTCACCTTTTCATCAGGCGCAGCACCAGCGAAGTCATCAAACGCTTTTTCAGTCACATTGATGATATGGCTTTTGATGAAAGGCGCACCTTCTGCCGCACCTTGTTCTGGCGATTTGATGCAACATTCCCATTCCAAAACAGCCCAACCATCGTAATTATATTGCGATAATTTTGAGAAAATAGACTTAAAATCTACTTGTCCATCGCCCAAAGAACGGAAACGACCTGCGCGGTTTGTCCAGTCTTGATAGCCGCCATAAACGCCTACTCGACCTGTTGGATTAAATTCAGCGTCTTTGACGTGAAACATTTTTATACGCTCATGATACAAATCAATGTATTCGAGATAGTTTAATTGCTGCAAAACGAAGTGGCTTGGATCATAAAGTATGTTCGCCCGCTTATGGTTTTTAACTTTATCGAGGAACATTTCGAAAGTTATACCATCATGCAAGTCTTCGCCTGGATGAATTTCGTAGCAAACGTCAACGCCACTTTCGTCAAATTTATCCAAAATCGGCTTCCATCGTTTTGCCAATTCGGTGAAACAAGTCTCCACCAAACCTTGTGGGCGTTGTGGCCAAGGATAAACAGTATGCCACATCAAGGCTCCGCTAAAAGTAGCATGTGCCACAAGTCCTAAGTTTTCGCTTGCTTTTGCAGCCCAAAGGAGCTGTTGAACTGCCCATTTTTGACGTTCCACAGGTTTACCTTTAACTTCATCAGGTGCAAAATTGTCGAACATGGTATCATAAGCAGGATTCACCGCGACGAGTTGTCCTTGTAAATGTGTCGAAAGTTCCGTGATTTGTAAGCCAAAACTTTGGATTTTGCCTTTCAATTCATCACAATACGTTTTAGACTCGGCGGCTTGTTGCAAGTCAATCAATCGGCTGTCCCATGTTGGAATTTGCACACCGATATAACCTAAGCTGGCTGCCCATTGGCAAACACCTTCGAGTGAGTTGAACGGAGCGGTATCGCCCATAAATTGAGCGAGAAAAATGGCTGGACCTTGGATGGTTTTCATAAAATAGAGATTTGATTTTAGTTATTGTTTTTACCCCCTCAGTATATTGAGTTGATTTTAAGGTAAAAGTAAAAAAAACGGCTCATTCTGTATTTGGAATGAGCCGTTTTTATTGTCAATATTCTGCAATCAACGTTTCTGCAGGTATATTGAGGACTTGGTGCAGCTTGCGAATCATCGCCAGACTTAATTTGCGTTTGCCGCTTAGTATTTCTGATTTACGACTGCGGTAGCCGAGGATTTTGTTTAATTCAGACTCATTCCAACCCATTTCTTCCATTCGGAATTTAATAGCATCTATGGGTGATAATGGCGGAATGACATGATGAATACTTTCATAAGATTCTATTAGCATAGCTAAAATTTCCGCTTCATCTGCTTCGTCCGAGCCTTTAACAGGGGGATTTCGTATATATGTGTGAAGTTTTTTCAACGCTTCATCATATTCTGCTTCTGTTTTTATTGGCTTAATCATGTATTTATAGTTTTAACATTAATTTTATCATATTCTTTGTGCGTGCCTATCCATGCTATAAAAACCCGTCTTGTCCCATAATCAATATCTACAATCAATCGGAATTTATTGCCATGTATGTTAAACACAACTCGGCTATCATCAATTATTGAAGCATTTTTATATTGTGCTTTTAATTCATTGTGATTAGCCCAGTTAGCGTCTTCGACAACACCATACCAACCTCTAAGTGCAGTTTCTGCAAGCGGCTCTTTCTCCCAGTATTCCCGAAGTGTTCGTTTTGAAAAGATTCTCATGTGATGTTTGGTTTTTGTTTTGAGTTTTACAAAGATAAGCTGTTACCGATTTGGTTACAAATTTTATTCCCATTTTGTTCAAAAAAAAAGCGTTCCAACATCCCAAAAACCTCAAAATACTGAGGGGTCTTTTTTGGAACATTGGAACGCTGTGTGAAGATGCTGTAACCTTTGAAATCAATCTATATCACCCATTGGGTAATACATTTTTTCGTACATCTCAACGAGCTCGCAAATCAATTCGCGTTCGTCAATGTCGTTACAAACAATGAAATCTTGGTGCATCAGGTTGTGTACTTGTTGCAGTGCAATATCGTATTGCTCCTGCACGCGCATCGTGTCCAACATAATTTGTAAATTTTAGGCGATAGTTAGAAATTTAAGTTTAATGACTCGCTAAAATTACACCATTTTCATGAGAAAAGAAGAATTAAAATGTAAACTTTACTAAAATACTACCGTTTTGTTTGTTTCAACCCTTGATTTACCGTTTTTTGTTCTTAATCAACAGTAATCCATTTACTTTTTTTATTGGATTCGACAACTTTATAAATGAATTTCATACCCCTAACACCATCCGATACTGAGGGGTAGTCGTAAATAGGGTCTTGTGCTTCGCCGTCTAAATGTGCTTGAATATGCTTCGCAAAATTGCGATAGACATTTGCAAAAGCTTCCAAATAACCTTCAGGATGCCCGCCGGGTATACGTGTATGTGCATTAGCCACTTCGGGCGGTGTCATGGCTGGATAAAGAAAACTTTGCCCTGTGCGTAATATCTCTTTTGGTCTATCCAACCATTTGATTATCAAAGAATTAGGATTTTCTTGATGCCATTCCAAAGCCCCTTTTTCGCCCCAAATGCGAATATTCAAGCCATTCTCCTCTCCTACCGATATTTGAGAACAATGCAAAATACCCTTAGCACCATTGTCAAAACGGAGCAAAACATTGGCATCATCGTCCAATTGTCGCCCCTCGACAAAGATTGATATATCCGCGAAAAGTTCTTTGATTTTCAAACCTGTGATGTACTCTGCGAGGTTTTCGGCATGTGTACCAATATCACCTAATGCACCCGCAATACCCGATTTTGAAGGGTCAGTTCGCCAAGACGCTTGTTTTGAAGCATCGTTTTCTTCCCGCTTTGTGGCGAGCCAACCTTGCGGATATTCGACAACAACCTTTCGAATATTGCCAATATCGCCATTTTTGACCATAAATCGGGCTTGTTTGACCATCGGATAACCGGTATAATTATGTGTCAAAGCGAAAAGCATCCCTGTTTTTTCAACGATTTTTTCTAACTCAAAGGCTTCATCGAGATTAAAACTGAGAGGTTTATCACAAATGACATGAAAGCCATTTTCCAAAGCCATTTTTGTCGGCGCAAAGTGAACATGATTCGGTGTCACAACACTCACAAAGTCCATCCGCTTGTCCGCAGGCAATTCTTTTTCCGATTTTATCATCGTTGCAAAATCAGGATACACTCGTTTGGGGTCTATATACAATGCCTCTCCTGAACGACGAGACCGTTCAGCATCGCTTGAAAATGCACCACAAACGAGTTCAATTTGTCCATCTAAGGCTGCTGCCATGCGGTGAACGCCACCTATAAACGCGCCTTCACCACCGCCAACCATGCCCATTCTTATTTTTCTTGACATATATTCTGAATTGAATATTTATTTAAAAAATCAACACATACGAGCCACATATGACACATAGTTTTTGTTCCTTACAGGATGACAAAAGGAAAAAACTATGTGTCCTATGTGGCTCGTATGTGTTAAACCGTTACCCAAGCCTGTTTTTTATTACTTTCCAAAATGCGTTCACAAATCAACAACTCCCGATAACCATCTGCGAAAGTTGGAAACGTCGGATTTTCAGGTTGTTTGCCTTCGGCAATAGCCGCATAAACCTCTTTGAACATCTGCTTCGATGTATCTGGAAACCCCTCATTGTGTCCGCCAGGGAACGTCATCAAGGCACGTGCTTCGGGATATGCCAAAGACGGATCGCGCATTAACGACTCGTTGTAGCCGTTGCGGTTGCCTATCCACATTTCGTTTGGTGATTCAGAATTGAAGGCAAAAGTCTTTTTTGACCCTGAAATCTCTAATTTTAATTGATTTTTACGCCCCGCAGATACTTGTGAAACCGTTACAGAACCACGATTGCCATTGTCAAATCGGAGTAAAACATTGGCGTGGTCTTCGGTTGTAATCGGCACATCAGCGTAGTCTTCGGGTTGCAACATTTTGCCCGAATACGTTTCAACTGGTTTCAAAGGCTTCTTACGGGTTTTGTGAATCGTGTTAAAATCTGCCATCACTTCCACCGTTTTCAGACCTGTGATATACTCAATAACGTCCATCAAATGCGAGCCAATATCGGCTATTGCCCTTGAATCACCTGATTTATCAGGCTCTAAACGCCAGTTGTAGTCTGTTTCATAAAACAACCAATCCTGCAAATACGAACCGATGATGGAATAAACATCACCCAAATCGCCTTTTTCACGCATCGTTTTCATCTGACGCACCAATGGATAATAACGCAAATTGAAATGTACTGCATTGACCAAGCCTGTTTGCGCTGCAAGGGCAACCAACTCCTCCGCTTCGTGTAAGTCTTTAGCCAATGGTTTTTCGCAAATCACGTGTTTTCCAGCCAATAAAGCGGCTTTTGACTGTGCATAATGCAGAAAATTGGGTGTACAGATATGCACCGATGTAATATCATCCTGCTTCAACAAATCGTCGAAAGTATAGGCGCGGGCGATGCCCAATTGTGCCGCTTTTTCTTTTGCCAATTCAATAGTGACTTCGCACAAAGCGGCAACTTCTACATTTGGTAAACGGCGCAATGCTTCGATATGAGCAGGTCCGATGAACCCTGTTCCGACAACGCCAACTTTAATTTTTTCCATGTCTGATTTTTAATTAGTTTTTTATAAAAAGTTTGTCCTTATCTCTAAATACAGAGGAGGTGCAGAAAGCATCGCAAAACCTAAAATACCATCTATAATTTTTGATTGACTCATAAACAATTGATATTCAGTCTTTTAATTTTTCATAAAAGATGATATTGATGGGCGAGATGTGCTCTTTAGTGCGTTTTTTTTTCCTAAACATACAATATACTGAGGGGGGTATAAATGGGAAAACTTGCGTCAAATTTCGAGATTTGACGCAAGTTTTTCAAATGATTTATGCTGTTTTAGCCTTTTTTTGCCAAAAATATAAAATTGTGAATGCAAAAACCAGAATCAAAGGAAAAATTGCCATCGTAGATAACGTCGCTTGCCCTGCTGCCAACTCCATTTCGTCACCAGTCAAACCCAAAGCTGTTTTTTCAATTTTAGCATCATCAATCCACTTACCAATAATCGGTTGGAAAATAGCCGTTGAAAACATACCGATACCGCCGATAATTGACATACCTAAAGCGCCACTTAAAGGCACTTTTTCAGCAATAAAACCAACCATATTCGGCCAGAAATAAGCCACACCTAAGGCAAAGAAGATGGCTGCCACGTAAGTCATGCCACCCGTAGAAATGCTGAATAAATAGATACCGATAGTCGCAAGAACCGCAGAACCGAGCAAAACGCCTGTTTGCTCAAAGCGATGCACAATCTCGCCACCGAAGTATCGGGCAACTGCCATAAGCCCCGTTACCAATGCCAAAATAAGCATCGGGCTTGCACCTGATTTACTCATGATCAAGCCTGTCCATTGTTGTGGTCCAAACTCCGTAATCGCTGTTAACGCCATACAACCAAACATGAAAATATACAAAGGTGTCAACATCGCTTTGAAGTTCTCACTAATTGAAGTAACGCCTTCTGTTTTAGGTTTAGGAAATTCTTGACCCCAAAACAAGTAAGCATAGACAAGTGTCGGAATTATTATAAACCAGATTTGAATTTGCCAATCATCTGGATAAGCATCGGTCATAAATTTAGAAATTAAACTGCCAATGACGATACCACCAGGGAACCACATGTGGAAGCGATTCAACATTTTGCTCATCTCTGCGCCTTGATAAGCATCTGCAATCATTGGATTACAAGCCGCTTCTGTACAGCCGTTGCCAATGCCAATTAAGAAGGTAGAGACCAAAAGCCCCGTATAACCGCCCAATACTTGAGGATAAAGCGTCAATAGAATGCCCAACATATGGCAAACAAAGGCAGTCATCATGATTTTTTTAGGTCCAAAAGTATGATAAACAAGCCCGCCAATAATCATGGCAATTGGAAAACCTAAAAACCACATTGAATTGATAAAACCTAATTGTTCAGCATTGAGACTGAAATCTTTAGCAATTTTATCCAAATTGCCAGCACGAATACTAAAAGAAAAGGCGGTTGTGATGAGCGCAAAACAACTGCCTAAGAAAAGACGATTCTTGTTAATACTTGACATGATTTTTCGAATTGTTTGTATGATGTAAATAACTTTTTGATACGCTCAAAAGTAGCTATTTTCTTCAATTGACCAATTGTTCTACCGTCATTTTTCTTGATTTGGAAAATTTTATTTTGAAATTGTGGTTTTGACACTTAAAATGAGCGGTTTTCTGCCCTAAAACGAGGGATAAAAAATAAAAATGAGATATAGAATAATAAACTTTGAATTTCAAAGTTCTTTTTATAATTTTGAATCTCGATTTTCTTAACACGACTAAAATCAATCACTATGCAAGAAAAGGTACTCGTTTCATTAGAAAACGCTTTGGATTTAGCACCGTCAACAGACACATTACAGGAGGGGAAAATCAAATTCTTGCCCATGCACGACGCTATTTATATGGCAGGTATTGTGTGCATTTTGCTTTCCCTAAGCTCATTTTTATTTTTAGGTAAAACAAGCCGAAATACCTTTTCCATTGACAATCAATCCTTTTGGATTTGTCATATCATAACCATCTTTTATTGGTCACTTATGACTTTTACAAGAAAAGCAGAAACACGGTGGTTTAAAACCAAAATTGACTATACTTTGCAGCTCATCGTGCTGATACAAATTGGCGCATTTGCCCTCAACAGTATGTTGATAGAGGTGTTCCCCCCCTCAGTATTTTGGCTGCAAATCGTGCTCGTCGTTCATTGTTTGACCTTACTTGCTTTCTCTTTGCGTGATTTGTTAGCCGAAAAAGTAATGTTTGGCTTGTTTTTCCTAATGGGTATCGGCTTCCTACTCGACATCTATTTTTTCATTTTGACAATACCAATAGGCATCA